>CAMYMX010000465.1 GCA_947259605.1 uncultured Polyangiaceae bacterium
CCTCGACGCGCGGCTTCACCGCATCGAGTGCTTTCTTGAACACGTCGAGCGGCTCGTCTTTGTAACGCTCTTCGATGATGTCGAAGGCGCCGTACAAGCACTTCTCGGCGGTGGACCGTTTGCCTGCGAGCATGAGCGAGTTGACGAACTTCGCCACGAGCTGGTCGCCGTACTTGGCGTCCGGGATGATTTGCCTTTTAGGTGCGCTGAATCGACGACTCATAACTTAGACTTGCTCAGGCTTTGGGGCGCTTGACGCCGTACTTGGATCGCTTGTTGACGCGATTCGCTTTGTTGGTGTTGGAGGGTCCTGCCGCCCCCGTGGCATCGAGCGTGCCACGCACGACGTGATAGCGAACGCCGGGAAGATCTTTCACGCGGCCACCGCGAATGAGCACGACGGAGTGCTCCTGAAGATTGTGTCCCTCGCCGGGAATGTAGGTCGTCGCCTCGATCCCGTTCGAGAGACGAACACGGGCGACCTTACGAAGGGCAGAGTTCGGCTTCTTCGGAGTAGTCGTGTAGACGCGAACGCACACACCTCGCTTCTGCGGGCAACGCTGAAGCGCCGGCGAGTCCGTTTTCGATTTGATCTGTTTTCGTCCCTTGCGGACGAGCTGGTTGATCGTGGGCATAACTATCCGAAAAAGCGTGCAATTCTTCGACCGCGCGCAGCTTCCCTGTGCGTCGAAGGGAGCGAAGGATAGGCGCGAAAGCCCTGCTGTCAAGCGAAGTGTTCAGCGAATTGGGGTAGAGCCATAAGACCCTGAAATGACTAAAAATTTAGTCGACGGCGAGCACGGGAATCCATGGCGCGATGAGCAAGAATGATCCAGCTCTCGGATGGGCATCGATCCACGCAAATTCAGAAATCGACCCGCAATTTGCCGCCAGTCAGCCCCATCTGCAGTCTGAGCTGGGGCCCGCGGCTTTGGGGGCTTCTCAGCTCGTCGGGCAGTTCGCGTGGCCTGCTGCTGCGAATCACAGGCCTGAAGCGGACTTCAGCCTCAACGACGCCTGCGATGGCAAAGCTCACGAGCGCGCCGACGCTCACCCAGTTGCCGATGCGAAGGGCCTTCTCCACCCGCCGGGCTCGGTTGATCTCGTTGGGTCCCGGATTCTCGTCGCGGAGCGAGTTGTGGCCGATAAACGTCGCAATGGAGGCCGCAAGAAACGCGCTTTCGACGGTGGCAAACATGATCCCGAGCTTGCGGTTCTCGTTTTGAAACTGGCCGGCGCCGAATGGGATGGCCGCGATCCATCGGGAGTTGACCTTCTCGATCGTCTGCTCGGAGGCGAGTTTCTCGAGCGCCTCGATGCGTTGCTGCTGGCGAATCAGGTCCTCGACTTCTTCGGAACGCTCCCGCTTTTTGCGGGCGAGCTCCAGGGCATCGCGACGGGCGCGTTCCGTCCTGACTTCTTTCTGCACCGCTTGGAAGGTCCGCACAACCGCATCGGGGAAAGCGACGGGGTCGATGTCGTAGTCCGGATCCTCCTCGAGTAGCAGTTTGAATTGCTCCCGGGCGGCGTCCTTCTTTCCGAGGAATAGGTACGTTGCGCCCAAGTATTTTCGGGCTTCCAAGCGAACCACTGGGTTCGCCGCGCGGGGCACGACCCCGCCGACGAGAGACTCGAGCCCCCTGGCCGCCTTTGCGTAGCTCTGCCTGTCGTAGCTGCGACGGGCGGACTCGAAGTCCGAAAGCTCGTCGGCGGCGACGGGCAGCGCGAACGCTGCCATCAACAGGAAAATCAAACCTGAAAGCGCGGTCCGCCGTATCACCTTAGGCGGGTTCTACGGGGTTTCGCCGTCCCTCTCAAGCTTGAACGAATGCTCGGTCAAATCCGCGCCGGCACGAAGCTTCACCACCGTCCTGTAAGTTCGATAGCCCGGTGCGCGGATCTGCACCTGCGCGGAGGATTGGAGCGACCTCATCGGGATCTGAAGGATTTCGCGGATTCGTCCGGTGACCGTGCGATTGCCTGGAAGTGTGATTCGAACGGTTGCGTCCGCTGGCGCTGGCCCCTTGAGGTAGAGCCTAGCAGGCTTGTAGCGGAGCTTGACCGAGAGCTCGAAGTCGCGCGCCCCGGCGGGAACCCGTTTGCGAACGACCCGCTCTTCGCAGCACCCTTCGGCACCAACGAAGCGAAACGTGTGATTGCCAACCTTGAGACGGACCCGCTGAAAATCTGGGCCGTACGGCTTGAGCGGGCTGCCGTTGACGCTGATCGACACATTCGGTGGCGTCGGCTTGAAGACCACCCAACGCCGGCCGTTTGCCGTCGTTTGCTTGGTGCGGTCGTCTGCTTGGCTCTTCTCATCCGCGGTAACTTTCTCGGTTTCGGAGCGGCTCGCTGGATCGGATTCGATTGCCTGGTCTATCTCGCCCGGCGTGTCGCTCGTGCCTCGTTCCGCTGTCGGAACGGTCTCCGCCTCCAGAGGCGACTCGTCGGCTCGCTGCCAGCTCAGGTACCCAACCCCTGCGAGCGAAAGCACGAGCACCGCAGCAACGAGCGCGATGACCAGGTTCACGCGGCGGCGGCGCCCTAGGGCTCCCAGCAGTTTGAGGGCGCGATCATTGCCGTCGTCGAGCGCCAGCACGCGGCTCAGCGCAGCCTGCGCCTTGGACACCTGGCCCGATTTCGCAGCTTCGGCCCCGAGCACGAGAAGCCTCTGAACTGCGTGCTGCTCGAGCTCCTCGGCGACCTCGTTCGGTTCCGCCAGGTAGCGGGCCAGTGTCTCGTCAGGATCATCGATGGCCATTTCGGTTAAAAAGGCTCGCAGACGGTCGGCCATCTCATCGGCGCTTTGATAACGATCGCGGGGGTCACGGGAGAGCGCCGTCGTCATGATTTGGGCGAGCTCTGCACCAATTGATGGACGAAGGCGAAGCGGGTCGGGGTACTCGCCGTCAAGCAACAACTTCAACAGATGGTGGGGGTTGCGGCCGATGAACGGCAATCGACCGGTTGCACAGTAATACAGAACCGTCCCCAGCGAAAAGATGTCGCTGCGAACGTCGGTGGTCCCCCCCTCCACCTGCTCCGGTGCCATGTGACCCGGAGAGCCGAGGATCTGACCGGTGACGGTGAACGTATGTGCGTCGACCAAGTACGCGATTCCAAAGTCGGTGAGCTTCACGCAGCGATCTTCGTGAATCAGTGCGTTCTCGGGCTTCACGTCGCGGTGAATGATGCCCTTGGCATGCGCAGCGCCGAGCGCGTCCGCGAGCTGGAGCGCGATGCAGGCCGCGATCTCTGCCGGCAGCTCCCTTTGCTTCAGGACGAAGTCCTTGAGCGTGGGGCCGGTGAGCAACTCTGCCGCGATGTACGTCTCGTCCGAGGCCTCGCCGCTATAGTCGTAGATCTCGAGGATGTGCGGATGTCGGAGCTTCGCGACGCTCTTGGCTTCGCGAGTAAACCGGGCGCGCGCTTCGCTGGTCCGCTGCAAATGCGGATGGAGCACCTTGAGGGCGACGAATCGGTCGAGCGAGCTGTCACGTGCACGGTAGACCGTAGCCATTCCACCGTGGCCGATCTCGTCGAGGACCTCGTACTTCTCCAGCTTGCGTAGCATCTGCCCGGGAATTCCCAGAGTAACAGGTTCGGGCACCGCTACCTCATCCT
>CAMYMX010000466.1 GCA_947259605.1 uncultured Polyangiaceae bacterium
CCAGCGTGTCTTCATCGTGTCCCCAAACGTCGGCCGAAGCGGATGATGCCACTTTCTCGAGCACTCGTCACGGTGAACCGCGGCGTACGAATCGACCCATCGACGGGGTTTATGTCGCTTTTTGCGTGGCCTGGGCACCCCAGGGCGAGATCCTCGCCAGGCTTGGCGACCAGGTTTAGGATCGCGGTATGGCTCGCCCGGGTCGCCGTCGGTCGCTCACCATCCCCACTCGTATCGTCTTGGGGTATCTCGTGGTGCTCGTAGCCTTTGCCGTGGTGGGTGGCCTGAGCTTTTTGCAGCACCACCGGACTTCGCAGACGCTTGGACTGCTGGAAGACGGATACCTTCCGTTGGCATTGACCTTGAGCCAGGCCAAGGCGACCCAGAGTGTCTACGCCAACCTAGTGGAGCGAGCCCTCCAATCGGAGCGAAGCACGCCGACCAAATCCTGGCTGCGCGCGGCGCTGCGTATCCGACCGACGACCTTGCAACGCGCATACGATGGCGTCGAGAAGGCGGAGGCCCTGGCCGAAGAGCTTAGACAGCCCGCGCCGCTTCGTTCGGTGCGGCGGGAGCTCGACGCCATTGCGAAAGCCTACAGTGAGATCGATGCGCAGTACGAGCAGCTGTTCAACAGCGCCGATGAAGAGCAGGAGGCCGTCGAGGGGCTGCTGGCGAAGCTTCGTGGCACCGAACAACGCATCGAACGCAACTACGATCGGGCCTCGCAAAGCGTTCAACAGCGAATATCACGCACCAGCGCCGTGGCCGCTGCTCAATCGGAGCGTGCAACGTTTCTCCTTGGGTTGCTCGGCTTTCTTTCCCTGCTCGTTGGCATTGCGGTGACCTTCCTTTCGCAACGGTTACTTCGGCCGATCCCGCTTTTGCATCAACGGGTCGCGGCCGTGGCGCGTGGGGATTTGTCGAGCGCGGTCGACATCAAGCGCAATGACGAGCTCGGCCAGCTCGTAGCGGAGTTCGAGCGGATGGTGCTTGCATTGGCGGCCCGCGATCAAAGCTTGCGCGAGGCAGCGTTGGCGGAGCAGCGGCTTCAGCGAATGCAGGTACAAATTGTCGAGGCGCTGAGCGCGGCGATTGTTGTCATCGATCGCGATCGCATCATCAAGACGACGAATCCGGCTGCCGAAGAGATCCTCGGAGTCAACGCTCGGGATGTCGGCGCTGCCATTGATGAGACGTCGCTCCTTCGCCGGTTCCCAGCGCTTGCCCGGGCCATCAACGAAGTTGCAGAGGGAGGAGATGCGCTGACCTTGGAAGCGGAGCGAATCACCGGTTTTGACGAGCGCTTGGTGGACGTGCTCGTGACTCCGTTCGGCGACGAAATGGGGGAGACCGGCTCGCGTGGTGTTCTCGTCGTTGCGGATGACGTCTCGGATGCGATCGCTACGAAGTCCCGGCTCATTCAAACCGAGCGACTGGCGGCGATTGGACGCATGGCCGCGCACGTCACGCACGAGGTTCGCAACCCGCTTTCGAGCATCGGACTCAACGTCGATATGCTTGGCGACGAGATTCATGACGCGGGCTCGGAGAGCAAACGCTTGCTAGAGTCGATTCAGCAAGAGCTCGAGCGCTTGGAGAGCATCAGCGAGGAGTACTTGCGCCTCGCACGCTTGCCCGAGCCATCGCTCACGCCCGAAGACCCGGGCCACCTGCTGCGGGATACCGCCGAGTTCGTAAGGCGCGAGATGGATGCGTCTGGGGTCGAGCTCTCCTTGGACCTTGCAGCCCAGTTGCCGGCAGTGGCCATGGACGAGCCTCAGCTTCGTCAAGCGCTGCTCAACTTGTTGCGCAACGCGCGAGAAGCGATGCCTGATGGCGGGGTCGCGAAGCTCGAAGCCACCCGGTACGAAAGTGGTGTTCGGATTCAGGTTCACGACGAAGGCGACGGCATTGGAGAAGAAGAGCGCGAGCACGTCTTCGATCTGTTCTACACAACCAAAGAGCGGGGCACGGGGCTCGGCTTACCGCTCACGCAGCAGATCGTCGTCGCTCATGGCGGGACCATTGCGTGCAAGCCCCGTCACCCCCAGGGGACGACGTTCGAGGTTTGGTTGCCAGCCGCCGCACAAACGACTAGTGGTTCGTCCGTGTGGAGGGTTGGATGAGCAGAGCAGACGGGCGCTCTTACGACGCGTTGCGACCAGTTACGATCGAAGCGAACGTGCAGCGCAATCCCGAAGGGTCGGTGCTTTATCGGTGCGGTCGCACCACTGTGTTGATCGCTGCTTCAATTTCCGATGGCGTCCCCGATTGGATGCGCGGCTCCGGCAAGGGTTGGCTCACCGCAGAGTACGCCATGCATCCACGCGCCAATCCGGAGCGAAATCGTCGCGATGGACGAAGTGGCAAGGTCGACGGGCGGACGACCGAGATTCAGCGCCTCGTGGGACGTGCGCTGCGGGCGGCGGTCGATTTCGAAAAGCTCGGCGAGCGGCTGATCACGGTGGATTGTGACGTGCTCGACGCTGACGGTGGGACGCGAACCGCTTCCATCACCGGCGGCATGGTCGCGACGGCCATCGCGCTCGATCGGGTCCGCGCCAAAGGACTGGTCGACAGGGGCGTCCTTCGGGAGCCGATTGGCGCGATCAGCGTGGGGCTACTCGAAGACAAGCCGATGCTCGACCTTTGCTACACCGAAGACCGAGACGCAGAGGTCGACCTCAACGTCGTCGGTACGCCACGAGGCGCCGTGGTCGAGGTGCAGGGCACCGCTGAAGGAGCCCCGATCATGCGCGAGAAGCTCGATCAAATGATCGACATGGCGCTTGGTGCAATCCCGGCACTCGCAGAGGAGCAGCGCCGCGCGCTTCGAGCGCTCGATATCGACCTCGACCGCCTGCTGCCCTAATGCGGATCCTCATCGCCACGATGAACGAAGGAAAGCTGCGGGAGTACGAGCGGCTTTTGGCGGACGTACCGGGGCTCGAGCTCGTGACCATGGCGTCATTGCCAGAACCAGTGAACGTCGTGGAGGACCGCGACACTTTTAGGGGGAACGCGCTCAAGAAGGCGACCGAGATTGCGACGGCTTCGGGGATGGCCTGCCTCGCGGACGACAGTGGGCTCGAAGTCGATGCCTTGGGCGGGCGGCCCGGCGTTTATTCGGCACG
Source organism: uncultured Polyangiaceae bacterium (assembly GCA_947259605.1). Lineage (GTDB taxonomy): Bacteria > Myxococcota_A > Polyangia > Polyangiales > Houyiibacteriaceae > SG8-38. The sequence goes on from CAMYMX010000466.1 coordinate 3,138, forward strand.
GTACGCAGGTGAGGGCGCGACGGACGCGGAGAACAACGCAAAGCTACTGGACGCGCTGACCGCCGCCGCGGATGAGGAAAGAACGGCTCGATTCCGTTGCGCCATCGTGATGGTGGACGGTGCGGGGCGTGAGCTCGCGACAGTCCAAGGCGCATGTGAAGGCCGCATTGGGCGAGCGCCCAAAGGCGCCCACGGATTTGGCTATGACCCCCTATTCATTCCGGACGGCCGCGAACAAACCATGGCGGAGCTAGGCCCGGAAACCAAAAACGAAATCAGCCACCGCGCCAAGGCGGCGGCAAAGCTGGTGCCGTTACTGCGGCAGTTGCAGACCCGCTAGCCATCGGCTACCCCAAGCCGCCAGACCGCAGTACAACGAAGGTCACGGGGTGTAGCACAGCCTGGTAGTGCGCATGCTTTGGGAGCATGAGGTCGCTGGTTCGAATCCAGTCGCCCCGACTAGTGATTACGAGTGGTTAGCCGCTTC
>CAMYMX010000467.1 GCA_947259605.1 uncultured Polyangiaceae bacterium
GATCGCACGAACCGAGAAGCGCATCGATGCGGCCGAGCGCGATGCGGAGAACGCGCTGCGGCGCTACAACGCGTTTCGGGAGAAGCACGGGATCTCCGATCTTCCTACCGAACAGCAGTCCATGCTCGAATCAGCGGCCCAGCTCCGCGCCGATAGCGAGCTTGCCGTGCCGGAGATCCGCGCGCTCGAGGGGCAGGTGAGCAGTCTTGAGACGCTTCTGGCGAGCACGCCCAAGACCAGCATGGTCGGCGGTGGTGTCTCGCCGGAGAGAGCCACGTACCAGCGACTTCGGCAGGAGTTGGTCAGCGCACAAGCCTCGCTCTCCCCCGATCACCCGCGGGTCCAAGCGCTTCAGGAGCAGGTGCGGCAACTGCGCGCTCAGCTGCAGTCGGGAGGCGGCTCGACCTTCAGCGGCGGCGGCCTGGTCGGCGCCAACGCGACCTATCAAGACCTGGCCGGGCAGCTTCAAGAGGCGAAATCGAGTCTGGCGGCTCTTCGGGAACGCCAAAAAGGGCTGTCAGGAATGGCGGACAGAGCACAGAAGCGAGTAGAGGCCTTCTCCGGGATCGAGGGCGAAGCATTTGCGGTGCTGGCCGCGGTTAAAGTGAATCACAACCTGCTAGGCGACTTGCGAGGCACCAAGTCTTTTCTCGAGGACGCCTTGCGTGATCCGCCAAGCGGGTTCGTCGTCTTGGACCCCGGGGGTGTACCGGAGTACCCGGTGAAGAACAAGATGAAGCTGGTCGTGTTCCTGGCGATCCCAGTGCTTGCCGTGATCGTCGTGCTGCTGGTCGTGTTGCGACGCGAGTTCCGAGGGCTCAGGTTGGAAACACCGGCGGAGGTCGCCTTCTGGGGCAAGGGGCCGGTGCTGGCGTCGACGCCCTGGCCCAGCTCTGAGGACGGGCTTGACGACCTGGTGGCCGGGCTTGACGATTCCGTGCCGAACGCGAGGGGGCGCCTTCTGGTCGTAGGAAGCTCACCGGACGAGTCGAGGCTCGCTCGCGTGTTTGTAGATCGAATCAACCGCGATTGGTTCCCGATGAACGAACCCACCGGCACCCCAACCATAGTGACACCCCCGCCCGCCGAGCGAGGTCCCCTCCAGACCCCGCCGCCGTCGGGCCCGTATCCGGTTGGGCGCTCGGGCGCGCCCTCGGTCGCGCTCGTCCGACTACCGCCGGCGCCAGCGACAGAGGCTATCCGAGTGGTGAGGCCCGAGGGTCACCTCGAGCTCGAAGGATGGAATGGGCCGTTGGAGGGACAATCGCTTCGACGGGCAGCCCGGTTGGCGGACCGCGTCGTCATCCTCGTCCGCTCGGGCGCTGTCTCCGCTCTCGGCCTCAACGGAATACAGCAACGATTTGGCCGCGACCGCGGAATCGGATACATCGTCGTCGGGGTCCCCGAAGAGCTTCTGACACTCCCAGACCGCGTGGGAGACGTCGCGGCGTTCTGGAGAGGTTGAGCTCAGCCGTAGAGGCGAACGGTCTCTTTGCTGACCATTTCGATCGCCGCGCTTCGCGGTAGGATTCTACTCAGAAGCGCAGAGGCGAATCGGTTGCGGCGGCCGGAAGCTCCGCTCGGACGCTGACCGAGGTCTTTGAGCGCTTGCTCCGTGACCTCGTCCGGCGGCATGGGACGCGCGAGCCCCTTGGAAGGGATGTCGTCGGTGACCGACTCGTAGCTCGGCGTGAGGGTGGCGCCCGCGATGCAGGCGAGCACGTCGACGCCACGGCCGCGGAGCTCGTACCAAAGCCCTTCGGCGAGAATGGTGTCGTAGGCTTTGGTGGCCGCGTAGTTCGCAACCATCGCGGTGCCCTGGTAGCCGCTCATCGAGGACATGAGAATGATGCCGCCCTTCCCTCGCTCGGCCAGGCGGCGTCCGAAGTAGTGGGAGAAGCGCAGGGGGCCGTGGACGTTGACCGCAACCGCTTTGAGATGCTCCTCGACTTCGATGTCGATGAATCGACCGATCGGGGAGTAGGCGGCGTTGTAGATCAGCAGGCCGACATCCAAGCCTTCGACCGCCGCGCCGAGCTTCGAAACCGCGTCGGGTGAGCCGAGGTCGAGCGGCTGCACCCGGACCTCGACCCCGTGCTGGTCGCGAAGCCCGGCCGCCAAGGTCTCGAGTGGCGCCGCCCGCCGGGCCACCAAAACCAAGTTCAACCCACGCGCCGCGAGCTTTTGCGAAAACGACGCGCCGATCCCTTCGGAGGCGCCAGCGACGACCGCCCAGGGCCCGTAGCGCTCGACGAAGTCGGTCATTCAGACGGTCTCGGTGAACGGGGTCTCGGTGCGGTACATGCGTTTGATCACGTACATCGGCACCAGGAGCCAGGGCGCGTTCAAAGCGAGCACCAGAAGCGGCGCGGGGGTCAGATGCGGCCCCATGAACTCCTCGCCGAGAATGATTGTCACGTTCGTCATCATGACGGAGGCCCAAATGATGCTCGGGATGCGAATCCAGTTCTTGCCCTTCGTCCAGGCATAGATCGCAAACACGTAGAACGGCCCGAAGAAGAGCGAGTCGATCCAGATGGTCATGCGCCACCAGACGGGACGGGCGATCAGAACGGGATCGAAGTTGTTGCCGTACCAATGAATGATGTCCACGAAAAAGGCCGGCGGCCACAGGGGGTACTCCCAGTCACCGCTGATGTCGGGCAGGACGATCTGCTCGACGTCGACGATGTAGGTGATGAACAAGATGTTGATCCAGAAGTAGACCAGAACAACGATGTCGCCTTTGCGGCGAGACAGCGGAATGACGCGTTCCATGGAGTTCCTCGTTCGGCGAAGTTTCGCGGAGGTTACCCAGCGCCTGCAAAAAATCTAGCGCTTATCCACCGGCGGGAGCTCGCTCTGCGGAAGAAAGCCCCTTCCGACCATGAAGCGGGCCATTTCGGTGAGATATGCCCCACGGTCCATGTGAATGATGTGACTGCCCGGAAACCAGTGGATCCGGCATCGGCCCCAATGGTCCCAGAGGATTCGAGAGTGCTTCGGTGGCGCGAGGCGATCCCCAACGCCGGAGACGATCATGAGGCGTTCGGTCGGCAGCACCGGCGGATAGCTGAGGGGACAGCTCGCGGCGACGAGCCTTCTGGCCTCCGACAGCTCCAAGCCGAGGGTGGCGAGTGCGCCGCGCAGCAGCACGCCGATCGGCTGCCATTCGAGCACCAGGTCGGCCAAGCTCACTACTGGCACGTTGGGAATCGCAAACGACAGCCGGTCTTCGACGCTTGCGAGCATGGCGGTCGTGAAGCCGCCGAGGCTCAATCCCGTCACGCCGATCTGCTCGGCGCCGCGCTCCCGCTGCAACCAGTCGAAGAGAATCCTGAAGTCGAAGACCGATTGCGCCACCGCTTCGTTGAGCCGGGACGGGCCGCCGGCAAAGTAGCCGTGCCCCGAGAACGGCGAGAACCGCGTCTGCCTCGGGCCGTGGAATGGCAAGGTGAACAAAACGATGTTGCAACCCATCCGATAGAACCAGGGGAGCGCGAAAAACCATTCGTTGATGAGATACCAATCGGCGGTGAAGCCGTGAATTGCGACGATGGTGGGGCGCGGCTCGTCCCCTCGATGGCGAAGCAAGCGCGCGTGCGCGACACGATTG
>CAMYMX010000468.1 GCA_947259605.1 uncultured Polyangiaceae bacterium
CGAGCGCATGTTCGCCAAACTCGTAAAAGAACATTGGATCGGCGCGTCTTCCGGCCGGCCCGCCCCACCATTGGTCGAGCACCGAGATGATATAGTCGTAGTCGGCTTTGGTGAGTCCTCGGATTTCCATCGTCCAAAACGGCGGATAACACGAACCCGAACGGAGCGCACGGCGACCCAGTTCCAACCATGTCTCAGTCCCAAACGTCATCGGAGCGCGCCGAGGTTTCGTTTTGCCCTTTTTGTCACGAAGGCTTCGAGGGCCGACTCGAGTGCCCAGAGCACGAGCTGACGCTGATCCCCATCGATGAGCTTCCACGTCATGCGGATCGCCGGCTAGACCGGGTCGCCTTCTTCGTGGACCCGCGTCTCGGTCGCGGCGCCCCGTTGCTGGGCGCCGCGCTCGTGCTGCTCGGCTTCATCGTTCCGTTCGTCCGCTCATCGCAGCTGGAGGCGACCGCCGTGGAGGTCGCCATCGACGGTGCTGGGAATCTCTGGTTTACTCCGGGAGCCGCAATCGCTCTTCTATGGATACTATGGCAGCGTCGCGGCCGGGATACGATGCGCGCTGCGAGGGTCGCCGTGCTGGGTCTTGCGCTGGGAGGCCTCTTGCCTCTGATCTACACCTGCCGCCGGATCAGCCTGGTGGCCGTTGCACATGGAGCGACAGTCGACTGGCTCGTCGGCCTCTGGCTCATGGTTGCGGGTCTCTTGGTTTCAGCCCTTCGGAGTCGCCGCTTTGGATCGAGCCGCTAGGCTGCGCCCGGTATTGTAGGCCGATAGATGTATCCCTGCTGCTGGACGACGCAAACGCGGTTCTGTCCGGCGACCTTTGCGCGCGCGACCGCGATGCTCGCCGCGTCCAATAGCTCGCTGTGGGTACGAATCCCGCCGCTCGGATAGAGGCCGACTCCGATCGAAATCGTTAGCTCGATGCGCGTCTCGCCCGACGCGAACGGCCGAAGCGCAATCTCGGACACGATGCGATCGGCCACGATGAGCGCTCTTGCAGGTCGTGTATTTGGCAGTACGAGCCCAAACTCGAAAATCCGAAAGCGCGCCGCAACATCTGTCGCCCGTAGCGCGTGCTGTAGTCGCGACGACACCTCTTCGAGAATGCGAGCCACGAAATCCGACCCTCGCTCTGAGACGATCTCTCGGAGCTCATCGACGGCCACGATACAACATGCGAGCGGATCCAAATGCCGTTGGGCTTCGCTGAACTCGCTTTTTAGGTAGTCATGGAAATGGCGATGATCCGGAAGCTCTTGGAGCGATTCGTGAACAGAGCCATAGGTGAGCTCGCTTCTCGCAGACAGCACGTCGTCGTGTGTTCTCTTCACCCGGATCATGTTCTCGAGACGCTCCACGAGCTCCTCGTCTTCGAGTGTCTTCGCAACGTGGTCGTCCGCACCGCTTCGTAGAAAGCGGGCGCTCGACTCGGACATCGACGTCAACAGAACGACGGGAACGAAACGATCGTTCGCGATTGACTTGACGAGTTTACACGCATCGATCCCGTTCATACCAGGCATGTTGAGCTCGAGAACGACGAGGTCCACGTGCTGTGCGCGAACGGCGTCGATGGCCTTTTGTCCACTGTTCGCTGCGATCACCGTCAGGCCCCGGGCACGAAGTAGGTCAGATACGCGCACACGGGCAGCGCGGTCGTCACCGGCAACGATGACCACGGCCTTCTCCACGGCTCGAGCAGTCCCCACCCGGACAGAGTAGCCGAGCGAGGGAAGATTCGCGAGGCTCAGTCTGTGAGTTTCCCTGAGGGCACGAGCGGTCTATACTGCCGGTCAACGCACTTTCGGTGGCGTGGGACCTGAATGGAGCTCAAGCAGCAACTCAAATTATCTCAGCAGCTCATCATGACGCCGCAATTGCAGCAGGCGATCAAGCTGTTGCAGATGTCCCGCATGGAGCTCACTGAGCTGGTGCAGGAAGAGCTGCTCGAGAACCCCGTCCTCGAAGACGGTCCGGAGCCCCGAGACTCGAGCACGTCAGGGGCCGAAGAACTGGCTTCCGCCGAGGTGAAAGCGCACGAACATAAGAAAGAAGAGATCGACTGGGAGCGGTACCTCGAAAATCAGTCGACCGAGGCGCCGATGCCTTCGGTCCGCCGTGGGTCGTACGACGAGATGCCGGGGCTCGAAGCGACTCTTTCGAGCGCCGAAGGCCTCGACGACCATCTCGGATGGCAGGTTCGCATGGGCGATTTCGTCGATGACGAACGCCGCTTTGCGGGGCTCGTCGTCGGCAACCTCGATGACAACGGCTATCTGAAGATCGAAGGCCTGGCGCCGGACCAAGTGGTTCCGCGACTCGCAGCGGAGGCCGGCCTCGATCCCGAAGACGCCGAAGAAGTCCTGCTGATGATTCAGCAGTTCGACCCACTCGGCGTAGCCGCGCGCTCTCTCCAAGAGTGCCTGCTGATTCAAGCGAAGCACTACGGCATGGACGAGCTGGTCCTAGGCGTGATTTCCGATCATCTTGCGGACCTCGAAAATCGCCGCTATCCGGTGATTGCCAAAGCCTGGGGCTGCTCCCTCGACGAGGTGTACGACGTCGCGCAGATCATCGCGGAGCTAGAGCCCCGCCCGGCTCGCCGTTTCCAGACCGAGGAGCCACGGTACATCGTCCCCGACGTCTACGTGCACCGGGTAGGGGAAGAGTATTACGTCGTCGCCAACGACGATGGCATGCCAAAGCTCAAGATCAGCGGTTTCTATCGCGCGGCCATGGCCGACAACCCCAAGGCGAAGGAGTACATTCAGGACAAGCTGCGCAGCGCGCAGTGGCTCATTCGGAGCATCGACCAGCGCCGCAAGACCATCGTCAAGGTCACCGAGTGCATCGTCGAAAAGCAGCAGGACTTCTTCGACAAAGGTATCGAATACCTGAAGCCGATGATCCTGCGGGACGTCGCCGAGGCCGTCGGGATGCACGAGAGCACGATTTCCCGCGTAACCAGCAACAAATACGTCCATACGCCCCGGGGCACTTTTGAGTTGAAGTACTTCTTCAACAGCGCCATAAGAAGAGACCATCAAAACGATATCGCCTCGGAGAGTGTCAAGCAGGCGATCAAAACGATTATCGGGGCTGAAGACTCCAAGGCCCCCCTGTCAGACCAACGAATCGTTGAATTACTCGGTCAAGACGACATCAAGATTGCCCGCCGCACCGTCGCGAAGTATCGCGAGATGCTCGGCATTCTCAGCTCATCCAAACGGAAGAAGTACTTTTAGCTGCCGGAGGTTCGATGCGTATTAGCTACACATTTCGCAACATGGAGTCGTCCGACGCCATCAAGAATCACGCATCAGAAAAAATTGCCAAAGTTCAGAAGTATATTCGGTCACCGCTGCACGCCGAATTTACTTTTTCGATGGAGCGGCACCTTCACCGGGTCGATTTGAACCTGACCGGGGACGGGCACCAGTACGCAGGTCACGGCCAGTCCGAGGACATGTACACGACCATTGACCAGGTCGTCGACAAGATCGACCGTCAGGTTCGTGACACGAAGGCCACCGAGACCGACCGTCGGCGGCACGGCGGTGAGTCCCTTCGCCATCCCGAAGACTGAACCGCGTTGCGTCCC
>CAMYMX010000469.1 GCA_947259605.1 uncultured Polyangiaceae bacterium
CTACGTGCAGGCGAAGGGCTCGATCGCAGGCTACCCGCGCGGCGACGAGATCACGCGGAAAGAGTTTTTCGAAACCAAGGCCGACCTCTTCATTCCGGCCGCGCTCGAAAACCAAGTCGGCGCCGAGGAAGCAACCAATCTGAAGGTGCGCTTGATCGCGGAAGGCGCAAACGGCCCGATCAACCCGGACGGAGCCGCGGTGCTGGCCGATCGCGGGATTCCCGTCATCCCCGACATCCTGGCGAATGCGGGTGGCGTGACCGTCAGCTATTACGAATGGGTGCAGAACCGGAACAGCGAGCACTGGGACTCTGAAGAAGTACAGCGACGGTTGCTTCACATGATCCGCCGCGCGTACCAGCGCACGATGTTCTACGCGACTGAAAAGAAGGTCGATCCCCGAATCGCGGCCTATGCGCTCGCGCTCGAAAGCCTCGCGACGTCCTACGCAGAGCGCGGGATCTTTCCCTGAATTATATGGAATTTCTGGACCCGCAGCGGGAGGCCGCCGCGCCCGTCGCGCCTTGACAATTGGGGCCTTCGGAAGCAGTCCGATCCGTCATGATCCCCCAAGCGGTCTTTGAAGGAACGATCCCGGAGGACGGCGTCGGGGACTTGCTCGGAGGACTCGAAGAGATCCGCACCACCGGTGTGCTGACCTTTCAAAGCGAGTTGGGCTCGGGCACCGTTCGGCTCGTCCAAGGTCAGGTGGCCGATGCCGAAACATCGGCCGACGAAGAACGCGCGCTCCAGGTCCTGCTCACGCTCCGCGAAGGCGAGTTTGCAGTGTATCCGAAGCTTCCGCACCTTCCGGTGTCGCGCGGCACCGACACCACGCGGCGCGGCTCGCTCGCCGTACACCCGCCGGCTGATTTGATGCGCTACTGCGAGGGAGCCGGTCTCACGGGTCGGCTCCTGCTGGAGCATCGCGGACGGCTCGCGATCGCCTACTACGAAAAGGGCGAGCTTCAGGACGTCAGCATCGATGGTGGGACGGCCGCTGATTACGTGCTGGCGCTCGAATGGACCGAAGGGACCTTCCGCGTCGACGCGGTCCCACCGCCTCGAGAAACATTGCCGCCGGCGCTTCGGGACAAGGCTTCGAGCGCGCCACCGAAGAACCCAACCGTCCTTCCCCTGCTCGACGCCTTCGAAGAGGGTCTTGCCGACCTCGGCCGCGTCGACGCGACCCCGGTTTCCGGACAGGGCCCCCGCATGGAAGACCTCGATGAGGACGCGACGATCCGCATCATTCGCCGGCCGGGAGAGGACGACCTGCCCGACCTTCGGCGGAGCTGGCACGCGCTCGACTATTCTCCCTCCTTCGCGACGGAATCTGCTACAACCAGCGCTGTGAAGTCGAAGGACGACGGCAGGCCGATTGGCTTCTTGCGCACCCTAGGATGGGTCAGCGGGGTGTTTCTCGTGGTGGCCGCGTGCCTCTGGGTTCTCGCCTCGCTCCCACCACTGGAGTAGTCTGGCTGTCGTGAGCCCGCGCTTGCGACCGGGACGCTGGCTGCCCAGCCGGATGGCCTTCCTTTATCTGGTCTCGCTTCTAGCGGCGGTCACGATCTCCTCCTCGATCGCCGCTGCGCAGGATTTCGATCCGCGAGGCGAACCCTATCGCCCCGGCGACGTCGTTCCGGCCCCCGCGGAGCAGGGCGAATCCGAAGACGAGGACCCCGAGGAGTTTCGCGACCCGTACGGAGTAGCCAGCGAAGGTCGCCATGCGGATCAAGTGTCGTCGCAAGTCCGCTACGTCCTCGAGGGCATCGTCGTCACCGGCAACAAGAGAACGAAATCGCAGCTGGTTCGGAAGTTCGTTCCATTGAAGCAGGGTGACTTTCTCGACCCGGAATCTCCGGAGCTCCTCGATACCGAATGGCGGCTGATGGGCACCGGCTGGTTCGACAGCGTCGACATCCGTCTCGAACGTGGTGCGGAACGCGGCTACGTGGTGCTCGTCGTCCAAGTGAAGGAGCGCAACACCTTCGTCATCGAGAAACTGGTCGCGGGCCTATCCAAAGGTGTACGGCAAACCACCGACAGCGGCCGCACCTTGTTTCCATGGCTTGGTTTCAAGGTTACCGAGACCAACCTCGCGGGTCTCGGCATCCGCTTGTCCGGGACCGCGCTGGTCAGCGAATTCCAGCAGGGCGGACGCTTGGACCTACGGTACCCCAAGCTCATCAAGAGTGAATACGGCGTCCGCTTCGCCACGTTCTTTCTCAATGGCAGGGAGTTCTATGGGAACAATCCCTTGGTCAGCGTGCCCTGCGGCGCACCGACCTGTCCTGGCACGTCTGTCGTCACCAATGCCGTCGTACGCTATCGGCGGGGCGGTTTCATGGTCGGCACCGGCAAGGAGTTCACGACCAAGCTTCGCTACAGCCTGGATTGGATTGGTGACATCGTCAGCGTGCTCGGTCGCCCTCAGGCGGCCAGCGAAGTCGTCGGCAACGAAATCCAGCCGATCGATTTCGCGATTCAAGACGGCAGGAGCTTCGTTTCTTCGCTTCGGTTCACGCTAACCTTCGACAAGCGCGACGACCCCGGCATCACCAAAGAGGGCGTCTTGTTCGTCGGCGACGTGATGCTTGGGACCCGCGCTCTCGGCAGTGACTACGACTTCATCAAGATCGACGTCTGGGTCAGGCGCTGGTGGCGGCTTCCGTGGAAGCACACGATTCGGATCGGGTTTTTCGGCGGCGCGGCCTTTGGGAACACGCCGTTTTTCTATCTCTATCACATCTCGGATCTCTCGGATTTGATCCCATCGCGTTTCCTCGAGATGCAGCTCGACGCGCGTCCACCGCCCAATCTTCTGGGCACTTCGATCGAAAACAACTACCTCGGCGAGCTCGCCTGGCGGCTCGACGTCGGATACGACGTGCCCGTCTATCAAAACGCGCGCGAACGTGGTCTTCGCGAGGTCAACGTCTATGGGCTCATCGGGCTGATTTCGTTGACAGACCTGAGGAACCAGCGGACCGGCTTCGGGGGGGTTGCCGGCTACAGCGGCATCTCTCGCTTTCCGCTCGACCTGACCTTCGACTTTGGATTCCGGTTCGACACGAGGGTCGGCGTTTTCCAGTTCGGCTTCTCGACGATATTGGGGTTCGTCCGCCTGTGAGATTTGCCGTTGCAGCGTTGGTCTTGTTGGTCGCGGCGGTGGCCTACGGGCAGTCGAAACTTCCCAAGCGTGACCTTGGCGTGGCTTGGTCACGCGGTGCCGCGAGGGTGTCGTTCTCGGCTAGAGATCTCGCCGACGAACGTGTGCGTCAGCAGCTCTCGAGTGGGCTTCGAAAGCGCATCGAAGTGACCGTCAGCGCGCACCTGAATGGTTCGAACTGGAGGATGGGCGTCCGGCAATTTGGATGCGACGTGACGCGCGACCTTTGGGAAGACGGCTATCTCGTTCGCATCGGCGATCAAAGCGAGCGGCTCAAAACGCTGGAGCAGGTAATCGACCGATGTCTGGTCGTCCAAGGTCTGTTCGTCGGGGAGCCGAACAGCTACGCGCTGCAAAAAGGAAGAGACATCTACTTCGCAGTGAAGGCGGAGTTCAATCCGATCTCGAAGAAACAGTGCCGCGAGCTCATCCG
>CAMYMX010000470.1 GCA_947259605.1 uncultured Polyangiaceae bacterium
TTGTCGGCCACATCCAGCTGTGTTTCTGTCTGGATCATCGTTATACCTCCGGCGGCCTCTCGATGAGGCGCACGACCTCCCAGCGCTTCGTCTTGCTGCGCGGGCGACAGGCGCGAATCTCTACGACGTCGTTCTTGCGGTACTCGTTGGCCTCGTCGTGCGCATGGAACTTCTTCTTGCGCTTGACGTACTTACCGTAGAACGGGTCGCGGGCGCGGCGGATGACCTCCACCACGACGGTCTGTTGGACTCGGCCCTCGGTCTGCGTCTCGTTCACGACGCGTCCGACCAAGCGACGACGGCGGCCACGCTCCTTGGTGGCCTTTGGTGTCGGTTGTCCTGGCTCAGCAGCAGTCATGGCCGATCACTCCTTGCTCGCCGCTTCGGCGCGGCGCTCGGTGAGAATGGTTTTCACGCGGGCGAGATCCCGGCGAAGCTTCTGGATCGAGCTCGTGTCGTCGAGCTGATTGGTGTGATTGTCGAAGCGCGCCTTCCAAAGCTGGCGCCGCAAGTCGCCTTCAATGACCGAAAGCTCCTCGAGCGTGCTCGTACGAATGTCTTCTGGCTTCATAGCTCAGTCTCCCTCGACCGGAACGTCGTCTTGAGCGGGAGCTTGTGGGCCGCGAGTGCGAACGCCTCGCGAGCGAGGTCCTCGGGCACGCCTTGGATTTCGTAGAGCATGCGACCGGGCCGGATGACCGCCACCCAGCCTTCGACGCTACCCTTGCCCTTGCCCATACGAGTTTCGAGTGGCTTTTTGGTAATGGGCTTGTCTGGGAAGATTCGGATGAAAAGCTGGCCTTGACGCTTCACCTTGCGCTGAATCGTCATACGCGCCGCTTCGATCTGCCGCTGGCTAATTCGACCGGGCTCGAGGGCCTGCAGTCCGAAGTCACCAAACGAGATCTTGCCGCCTCGGTAGGCCTTGCCGCGCATGCGGCCCTTCATCTGTTTTCGGAACTTGGTTTTCTTTGGTTGAAGCATGGCTCGTCCTTAGACCCGGGCTCCCACGGCGCCTGCACCCGGGCGGTGCGGAAGCTGCTCGCCTTTGAAAATCCAGCATTTGATGCCAACCGTGCCGGCCTTGGTGTGCGCTGTGACCTCGCCGTAATCGATGTCGGCTCGAAGCGTGTGAAGCGGCACGCGGCCCTCGCGGTACCACTCGGTGCGCGCGATTTCCGCACCGCCGAGGCGACCACCAGCTGTGACGCGGATTCCCTTCACGCCGAACTTCATCGCCGTCTGCACGGCCTTTTTCATGGCGCGGCGAAAAGCGACACGACGCTCCAGCTGCGTTGCAATGTTCTCCGCCACGAGCTGTGCGTTCGTCTCGGCCTTGCGAACCTCTTGAATGTCGAGGAACAGCTCGTTCTCCGTCAGCTTCTGAAGGTCTGCCTTGAGCTGCTCGACGCCAGCGCCGCGCTTGCCAATGATGATGCCCGGGCGCGAGGTGTAGATGACCACCTTGGCCTTGTTCGCGGCGCGCTCCATTTCGATGTCAGCGATGCCAGCATGTGCGAACTTCTTTCGGATGACGCGCTTCAGCTTCAGGTCTTCATGAAGCCACTTGGCGTAGTTCTTGTCCTCGTACCACTTGGACTTCCACGTCTTTACGACGCCGAGACGGAACCCGTAAGGATGTACTTTCTGACCCACGATTCAGCTCTCTTCCCCATCGCTCACGACGACGGTGATGTGACTCATTCCCTTGAGGATGCGCGTCGCGCGACCCTGCGCCCGAGGACGCCAACGCCGCATGTGTTGGTTGGGCGCCATGTCGGCAAACGCCGTCTTGACGAACAAGTCGTCGAGATTCAGCTCTTCATTTTTCTGCTTGGCGTTGGCAATCGCGCTACTGATGGCCTTTGCCACGATCGGAGCCGCCGACTTCGTCGTGAAGCGGAGCTCGTTGAGGGCATCGGCAACGCTCTTGCCGCGCACCATGTTGAGCACGACCCGCGCTTTACGAGGAGAAATCCTCTGAAACCGTGCTTTTGCGACAGCTTCCATGTTCACTTCTTCCCTGTCTGCGGGTTGATCTTACGGCCGCCCTTTTTGTCGGACGCATGACCGCCGAATGTCCGTGTGGGCGCGAACTCCCCGAGCTTATGCCCTACCATGTTCTCGGTGACGAAGACGGTGACGAACTTTCGGCCGTTGTGAACGGCGAAGGTGTGCCCGACGAAGTCGGGAGTCACGGTCGAGCGGCGCGACCAAGTGCGGATCATCTTCTTGTCGCCCGACTTGTTCGCGGCCTCGACCTTGTCTTCCAGGTGTTGGTCGATGAACGGACCTTTTCTTACTGAACGCGCCATTACTTCTTCTTCCGCCTGCGAACGATGTACTTGTCCGTCGACTTGTTCTTTCTGGTCTTCAGGCCCTTGGCGAGCTGACCCCAGGGTGAGCAGGGTTGACGCCCGCCTGCGGTCCGGCCCTCGCCGCCGCCCATCGGGTGGTCGACCGGGTTCATGGTAGTGCCGCGGTTGTGCGGCCGGCGACCGAGCCAACGGCTTCGACCCGCTTTGCCGAGAGTCATCCGGGCGTGCTGCGAGTTGCTGACTTGCCCGACCGATGCACGGCAGTTGAGGTGGACCATCCGAACCTCGCCGGAGGGAAGGCGAAGCTGCGCGTAGTTGCCGTCCTTGGCCATCAACTGGGCCGCGGTTCCGGCGGAACGCACGAGCTGGGCGCCTTTGCCGATCTTGAGCTCGATGTTGTGAATCATGGTGCCGAGCGGCATGTGGCGGAGCGGCATCGCATTGCCTGGCTTGACGTCCGCGTGGCGGGACGACAGCACTTCCTGGCCGACCTCCAGGCCGTCCGGCGCGAGGATGTAAGCCTTTTCGCCATCGGCATAGTGCAAAAGCGCGATGCGGGCCGAGCGGTTCGGGTCGTACTCGATGGCTTTCACCGTGCCGGGCACGCCGATCTTGTTTCGCTTGAAGTCGATTTTGCGGTAGCGCTGCTTGTGGCCGCCCCCACGAAAACGCGACGTGATGCGACCTTGGTTATTCCGACCGCCCGTCTGCTTCTTGGAATCGAGAAGCTTCTTCTCAGGCTTCCCGCGTGTGATCATGTCGAAGTCTGGCGCTTCGTAGAAGCGACGGGACGGCGACGTGGGTTTGAACTTACGGATTGCCATCGTTAGACACCCTCGAAGAAGTCGATCGTCTCACCCTCGCGGAGCGTAACGATGGCCTTCTTCCAGTTTTGGGTTTTCGCATAGGTCTTTCCCATGCGGCGCATGTGACCACGCATGACGAGCGTGCGGACGTCGCGCACCGTGACTTTGAACAAAGTCTCGACGGCGTCTTTGATTTGGAGCTTGTTCGCGTCGAGGTTCACCTCGAACGTGTACTTGTTGTTCTCTTCGCGAAGCTTGGCGCCCTTCTCCGTGAGGTAAATCGGGCGCTTGATGACTTGTTCGGCGAGCATCACTGACACCTTGCTTCCAGAGCTTGGACCGCGGTCTGCGTAAGCACGAGATGCTCGTGACGGAGCAGGTCGTAGAGGTTCACGCCCTCGGGTGGCAAAACCGAATGGCCCTGCAGGTTGCGCGCGCTCAGGCGCAGCTTCTCGTTCTCTTTGGCGTCGACGA
>CAMYMX010000471.1 GCA_947259605.1 uncultured Polyangiaceae bacterium
GTGAAGATCAACGTCAATCAATCGTACGCTACCGACGGCGAGAGCTGGGCGAGCTTCGAGCGCTGGGCGAGAGAGGCCGACGTGACCACGCAGCGTTTCGTCGTGCGCTCCGACCTCGGCTGCGGCAGCACCATCGGCCCAATCACCGCCGCCGAGCTCGGTATTCGAACGGTGGATGTTGGCAATCCGATGCTCTCCATGCACTCGTGTCGGGAAGTCGCCGCTGCGTCCGATGTCCCGAAGATGATCGATGTGATGAAGCGCTTCTTCCATGCCTAAGCACCGGCGACCGCCGGGCCCCCCAAACCGCCTCGGACTCGGAAACCTGCGTGGCATGATGCGCGACCAGCTCCGATACATGACCGCGGCAGCAAAGTACGGCCCACTCGTCAACCTTCCGATTCTGTCCGAACGCTACGTCTTGGTGCTGGACCCCGAGCTCATTCAGCAGAGCTTGGCCCAGGGCCACAGCGTCATGCAAAAAGATCGGTTCACGCACGAGCTGACCCGCGTGCTCGGTCAGGGTTTGGTCACGAGCGAAGGCACGCTTTGGCGGACCCAGCGAAAACTGGTCGCGCACGCCTTCATCCCGCGCCGGATACGAACCTACGCAGATTCGATGGTCGCGGCCGCGCATCGCTCCCTCGACGATTGGAGCGACGGAAGCGTAATCCCGATCCACAAGGCGATGGCGGAGCTGACCATCGACATCGTCGGGCGTACGCTGTTCGATGCCGACGTCCGGGGGACGGCACACGAAGTTGGCGACGCGCTCAAGGTCATCAGTGACTTCTACTCCGATGTGCTGGAGAGCCCCATCAAACCGCCAGAGTGGTGGCCCTCTCCGCGAATGTTCCGTTTTCGAAAAGCGGTACGCAACGTCGATCGCATCGTGTCGGGCATCATCGACGACCGTCGGCGAAGCGGCGAAGACCGGGGCGACCTCTTGAGCGGATTGCTCCAGGCGTCGGACGAGGACGGCGCCGCGATGAGCGACCAGCAGCTCCGCGACGAGTGCATCACCCTATTTCTCGCCGGACATGAAACCACCTCGATCGCGCTCGCCAATACGCTGTATCTGCTCTCGAAGCATCCCGAGATCGAGGCGCGGTTGCACGAGGAAGCAGCCAACCTGCTTGCTGACCGCCGCGCGACTTCCGACGACTACGACCGCCTCGAGTACACCGGGCGCGTCATCAAAGAGTCGATGCGACTCTACCCCCCGGTGTACACGATCGGTCGTCAGCTTCTCGAGGACTTCGAGCTCGGCGGCTACACCTTCTCGAAAGGCGACACGCTACTCTTCGTCCAGTGGGTGACGCACCGAAGCGAGTATTGTTTCCCCGACCCGCTTCGCTTCGACCCCGACCGCTGGCTCCCCGAACGTGCGAAGTCGATTCACAAGTACGCGTATTTCCCCTTCGGCGGAGGCCCACGCATTTGCATTGGGAACCACTTCGCCATGATGGAAGCGGTCCTGGTCCTCGCGACCCTGATCCGCGAATACCGGTTCGAGCTGCTTCCGGGCCAAGCCCTCCAGCTCCAGCCCGCCATCACGCTTCGCGCAGCAAAAGACTTGCAGATGCGACTCGTCGCTCGGGGCGCGGAACCAGCGAGGGCTGGGTAGCCTCGGTTGGGCGCCGCGCGCTCGAACGCGACTACGTCAGCTCGAAGTCTTTGCAGAACAACAGCGCGGCGCTCGGATCATCGTACCGAGACGTCCGATGCCGGTGCGTTGGGAAGCCGTGCGCGCAGCCCGCCGCTGGATCAAACAACACGCAGTCTTCGCAGTTCCATTTGAGCTGAAATCGCTCGCGCTGCTCGCGAAAGCGTTCGTCCTGCTCGACCTTCATGCAGAAGGTTCGATCTTTTTGACGCGGCGCTCGTGGCGGCCGCCTTCGAAGCCATGGCTCAAGAAGGCCTTGAGGATTTCCCCGGCGAGGCCCGGGCCGACGACCCGCGCGCCTACGCACAGGAGGTTGGCGTCGTTGTGCTGCCGACTCATCGAGGCGCTGAAGACGTCCCCGCAGAGCGCTGCGCGTACCCCTGCGTGACGGTTGGCCGCCATCGACATCCCGATTCCCGTGCCACAAACGAGAAGGCCAAGCCCCTCTCCGCGCGCCACCGCGCTTGCGACCTGGTGCGCGTAGTCCGGGTAGTCCGTGGAATCGCTGCTGTTGGTGCCGAGGTCGACGACTTCGTAACCAAGCTCGGAGGCCACGGCCGAGAGCTCGCGCTTGAGGCCCAGGCCTGCGTGATCCGAACCGACGATGAGGGTCTTCGCCATGGCTAAGGGGCCTTTAGCACGAGGGCGCAATTGGTACCGCCGAAGCCGAACGAGTTGTTCATCAGGGCGCGAATCGGTCGCTCCTGGACCTCGTTGGGCACCAGGTTCATCCCGCGTGCCTCCGGGCCGGGCTTGTCCAGGTTGATCGTCGGCGGCAACAGGCCGTCGCGCATCGAGAGCGCGCACAGAACCGGCTCGAGCCCACCTGCCGCACCGAGCAAGTGCCCGCTCATGCTCTTGGTGCTCGAAACTGCGAGCCCATCGCTGGCATGCGCACCGAACACCTTGCGAATCGCTTGAAGCTCCCCGACGTCGCCCTGCGGGGTCGAAGTCCCGTGCGCGTTGATGTAGTCGATGTCGGCCGGATCGAGCTTGGCGTCGGCCAGTGCGAGCTTCATCGCGCGCTGCGCGCCTTCGGCCTCGGGCGCGGGTTGCACCATGTGATGCGCGTCCGACGTCGCGCCGTAGCCGACGATCTCGGCAATAACCTCGGCGCCGCGCGCCATCGCAGCCTCGCGCTCTTCGAGGAGCAGCACGCCGGCACCCTCGGCGATCACGAAGCCATCCCGATCGGCGTCGAAGGGGCGGCTTGCAAGCTCGGGCTCGTCGTTGCGCCGCGACAGCGCGCGCATCGAGGTAAACCCGGCCACGCCGATTGGCGTCACCGCAGCCTCGGCTCCACCGGCAATCGCAGCGTCGATTTCGCCTCGCTGAATCCAGCGAAACGCATCCCCGATCGCATGCGCGCCCGACGCGCAGGCGCTCGTATGCGTGTAGCTAGGCCCCTTGAAACCCCAGTCCAGGCTGACCTGGCCGGGCGCAAGATTGGAAATCACCGACGGGATGAAGTACGGCGAAACCCGGCGCGGCCCCTTGTCGAAGAGAGTTTTGCAGGTGTCCTCGAAGACCTCGAGCCCGCAGAAGCCAACGCCGATGAACGTGCCGACCCGCTCCTTCTCTTCATCGCTCGGGTCGAAGCCCGAGCTCTTGATCGCCTGAGCGCTTGCCGCAATGGCGAGTTGAATGAATCGCGCGGCTTCACGGAGGCGGCGCTTCGGCATATACTGGAGTGGATCGAAGTCCGTGCACTCACCCCCGATCTGCGAAGCGAAGTCGCTCGGGTCAAATCCGGTGATGCGCGCGATACCACTCCGCCCCTCGGAAACGTTTTTCCAAGTGGTCGCGACATCCGCGCCACATGGGCTCACGGTGCCCAAGCCTGTGATGACTACTCGCCGCATCAATCCGCCCGGTGAAGGAGGCGCAGTGGACTGCTAGCCCTTGTGCGCCTT
>CAMYMX010000472.1 GCA_947259605.1 uncultured Polyangiaceae bacterium
ACTGCGCGAGGAGGGTTTGAAAGAAGAGCTCGCGCGCTACTTTGGGCCGAAGGCGCTCGACGCAACCGGCTACGTCGAAAAGGACTGGGCGGCCGACCCCTGGAGCACCGGCTGCATCACTCCGTTGACGCCGGGGGTGCTCACCGCGGGCGGCGAGCACCTGCGGAAGCCCAGCGGCCGCATCTTTTGGGCGGGCACGGAAAGCGCCAAGCGCTGGTGCGGGTACATGGACGGCGCCATTTCCGCGGGCGCGCGCGCGGCGGGTGAAGCGCACGCGTCGCTGAAGGGCTAGCGCTTTGCGATTGCGCTGAGGATCCAGCGTCGGCTATCGACCGGGTCGATCACCCCATCGATCTCGAAGTGCGCCGCCATGTTGACGGCTTTTCCGCGCTCGTAGAGCTTGTCCACCATTTGCTGGAACATTGTTTCGCGCGCCTCAGCGTCTTCGATCGCGGCCAGCTCTTTGCGAAAGCCGAGCTTCACCGCCCCTTCGAGGCCCATGCCGCCAAACTCGCCCGTCGGCCAAGAAATCGTGAACACGGGCGCTTTGAAGCTACCGCCTGCCATGGACTGCGCACCGAGCCCATAGCCCTTGCGCAAGACGATTGTGCAGAAGGGAACCTCGAGGGAGGCGCTCGTCGTGAAGAGCTTGGCCGCGCGTTTCACGAGCCCCGTCTCTTCGGCGTCGGGCCCGACCATGAACCCCGGCGTGTCGCACAAGAAAACCAGTGGGATCCCAAACGTGCTGCAGAGCTTCATGAAGTCGCTTGCCTTCTCGGCGGCCTCGCTGTCGATTGCGCCCCCGAGGTGCATCGGGTTGTTCGCGACGATACCGACGGGCTTCCCTTCGACACGCGCCAATGCGGTGACCATGCCCGCACCAAAGCCGCCCCTCAGCTCCAGAACCGAATCGTCGTCGGCCAAGGTCTGAATGACGCTGCGCACGTCGTAAACACGAAGGCGGTTTTCCGGAATTGCCACGCGAAGCAGGCGCTGGTCCGCACAGGTCCAGTCGGGGAGGGCGCCCTGAAAATGAGATAGGTATTTCTTCGCCACGGCAACGGCGTCTTCGTCGTCGTCCACCAGCACGTCGATCACGCCGTTGCGATACTGAGAGGCCGAGGGTCCAATGTCTTCAGGCGCATGGACGCCGAGACCTCCGCCTTCGATCATCGCGGGCCCACCCATGCCGATGTTGGAGGCCTTCGTCGCAATCACGACATCGCAACACCCGAGCAGCGCGGCATTCCCCGCGAAACAGTGGCCGGAGTTCACGCCCACGAGCGGAACCTTCCCGGAAAGCGCGGCGAAGTATTGAAAAGCTCGGCAATCGAGGCCTGCCACGATCGCATGGTCCGTATCGCCTGGCCGGCCGCCGCCACCCTCGGAAAAAAGGACGACGGGAAGGCGCCGTTCTTCGGCCAGCTCGAACATGCGGTCCTTCTTGAGGTGATTCATCGTGCCCTGCGTTCCCGCGAGCACCGTGTAGTCGTAGGACATGACCACGCACTGCGTGCGCGTCGGTCCAAAGGCCTCCCCGTTCACATGGCCGATGCCCGCGACCATCCCGTCGGCGGGCGTGCGCCGAATCAAGTCGTCGATCGATCGCCTTCGTCTCTGGGCCGCAATGACCAAGGCGCCGTATTCCATCAGCGTTCCGTCGTCGACGAGGTCGGCGATGTTCTCGCGCGCGGTGCGCTGACCCGTGTTGCGGCGCTTCGCCACGGCGTCCGGGCGGTTCTCGTCGAGCCCGAATGCATGCCGCTCGTTCACTTCGGCGAGGTCCGGCCGAACCTCGTCGAGCGACGTGATCTCCTCTCCAGCCGCCGCAGCCACGACGTGCTCGACCCGCTCCAAGACCACCAGCGTGTCTCCGGCCCCCACCATCGCGTCTGCCTCAACGAGCACCTTGTGGACGACGCCGCTCTGCTCCGCAGCCACGACATGCTCCATCTTCATGGCTTCGAGGATCACGAGCGCCTGCCCAGCGGCGACCGTCTGGCCGACGTCCGCGTGAACAGTGATGACCACCGCCTGCATCGGAGCGCAAACCTCGAAGGTCCTGGTCATCGCCCGGTGTTAGCAGCTTCTCCGACAAACCAATTCAAAAAGGGGACTGTCCCCTTTTCAAAAGGGTTAATGGGTTGGGGGGATTCGACTAGGATGGCTGGATGGAGCGTACGGAGAAGAACGTTCGGCTGGGGATGACCCTGCCGGTGGCGGGGGCGGACAGAGCGGTCGAGCTGGCGCGAGCTGCAGTCGACCGAGGCTACGAAGAGGTTTGGATGGCCGAGGTCAACGGCGGCGATTCCTACGCGATCGCAGGGGCCGTTGCGCAGGGCCTACCGGGAACGCGTATCGGGACGGCGGTGGTTCCCGCGCAAACACGGACGCCCCTAGTCCACGCCATGGCGGCCATGACCCTGAGCCAGATGACCAACGGCAACTTCATCCTCGGCCTCGGCCTCTCCTCTCCGAATATCGTTCGTGACTGGGCGGGTCAGCCCTTCGACAGACCGCTCACGCGCATGCGCGAGCACATCGAAGTGCTCCGTCAGATGATGAGTGGGCAGAAGACCAACTACGAGGGCAAGACCCTCTCGGTGAAAGGGTTTCGGCTCGGAGGCGCGACCGTCGGCGAGGTTCCGATCTATCTCGGTGCGCTCAACAAGGGGATGCTGCGCCTGGCCGGCGCGCTTTGCGACGGCATTTGTCTCAATATGGTCCCCGAGTCGGCTCTGCCGCAGGTGCTCGGCGAGGTGCGGGCCGGCGCCGAGGAGGCAGGGCGCGACCCCCGCACGATCGAAGTCATCGCCCGGCTTCACGTCGTAATGGCCGATGATCCCAGCATCGGGCGGAACCTGATCCGCAACGTTTTTGGCGCCTACGCGGCCACCCCTGGCTACAACAAGTGCTTCGAGTGGATCGGCTACGAAGACGAAGCGCGGCAGATTCGCGAGGCCTTCGCCAAGGGCGATCGAGCAGGCGTGGCCCAAGGCGTGACCAACCGGCTCTGCGACGCGATGGCCGTGGTGGGCAATCGCGAAACCATCCGGGCGCGCATTCGTGCGTATGCGGAAGCCGGCATCGACGTCTGTGTGGTGAACCCCATCGCGGACGCCTCGGCTGTACCGAGGCTGCTGGAGGACATTGCCGGCTGTCTCGACGGCCTCGAGCTGCGCAACAGCGGGGTCATGCGCGCAACAGGCGGCAGCGCTTGAGGCGCGATCCGGTCCGTGCTTTGCTTCGGCATGCCTCGCGTTCTTCTTTCGTCCATCGTTCTTCTCATTGCCCTCTTGATCAGCGGTGATTCGCTCCGGAATCAGGCCAGAGCCGAAAGTGTCGGTGCCAAGACCGCTGAATCCAGCCCAAAGCCAAGCGCCGAGGCGAGCGCCGAGCCGACGCACCAGCTTCGCATCGCCACCTTGGCGCCTAGGCAGTCCGAGCTCGGCAGGGCCTTTCAACAGCTTCGCAAGGAGCTCAAAGAGGTGACCAACGGGCAGGTGAACCTCAAGATGTACGATGGCGGCGTCGCCGGCGACGAGATGACGGTGGTCCGCAAAAT
>CAMYMX010000473.1 GCA_947259605.1 uncultured Polyangiaceae bacterium
GCGAATGACGTACATCGACCCGCCGGGGTCGCCCTGACGAAAGACCGTCGTGCCCCCGGAAAGACGAACGCCGAATTTATCAGTCAAAGACTGACCCCCCATGCTTCCCCCGACGTTCAATGTACCCCGCTGCGAAGTCGACCGCCAGATTGATAGGCCGTAATCTCGTGCAGGGGCTTCGATGACGCTCGACTGGCAGCAAGTGCAGGAATTCGCGCCAGAGTTGAGCGTGGCGCTAGACGTCCTCCTCGCGCTGGCCGCGGCGTCGCACGTCATCCTGAACAAGAGTGACACCCGCGCGGCATCAGCCTGGGTTGCGCTGATTTGGCTCGTTCCGTTCGTAGGCTCGATCCTCTACGTCTTCCTCGGCATCAATCGGATCCAGCGCCGTGCGAAAGTGCTGAAGTCCGGCGCAACGGACTACAGCGTCCCCTTGGATGAGGCCCCGCGGTCCCCGGCCGACCTGGATCGGGAGCTCGGAAGTAACCGGGCGCGCATGATCGAGCTTGCTCGCGTCGTGTCGAGAGTGACGGAGCGACCGCTGTTGGTTGGAAATCAACTCGAGCTTCTCGTCGACGGCGATGAAGCCTATCCGGCCATGATCGCCGCCATTCGCGAGGCGAAGGAATCGATTTCGCTGATGAGCTATATCTTCGAAGCAGAGGGCGTCGGAGCAAAGCTGGTCGACGTGCTCGTTGACGCGCGCGCTCGCGGTGTCGAAGTCCGAGTCTTGGTCGACGACGTCGGGGTGCGTTACGCCAGGCCGCGCATCCATCGGGTGTTGAGGCAGCGAGGCGTTCCCGTTGCGAACTTCCTACCGGCCCTGCTGCCGCGGTCGGTCACCCACTTCAACCTCCGTAATCACTGCAAGATCCTCGTCGTCGACGGCAGCGTGGGGTTCACCGGCGGGATGAACATTCGGCAGGACTCGGTCTTGTCGTCCAATCCGCGCCATCCGACCAAGGACGTCCATTTTCGAGTCCGTGGCCCGGTGGTGGCGCAGCTTCAGGAAGCGTTTGCACGAGACTGGACGTTCACGACCGGCGAGCGCCTGGCAGGGCGACGATGGTTTCCCGAGCTTGCGCCAGCCGGGGAGACGCTCGCGCGGGGCATCAACGACGGCCCCGACCGGGACATGGACAAGCTTCATTGGGTGTTCCTCGCGGCGATCGGGGCGGCACGGCGCTCGATTCGAATCATGACGCCCTACTTCTTGCCAGACCGGGTTCTGCTGAAGGCGCTTCATCTCGCGTCACAGCGTGGTGTCGAGGTCGACCTCATCGTGCCGGAGCGCGGGAATCTACCCGTCGTAGGTTGGGCGATGTGGGATCACTACCGAAGGGTTCTGCACGAAGGGGTTCGGCTCTGGCTCACGCCGCCGCCTTTCGATCATTCGAAGCTGTTCGTCGTCGACGGATACTGGTCGTCGATTGGCTCGGCAAACTGGGACCCGCGCAGCCTACGTCTGAATTTCGAGTTCAATTTGGAGTGCTACGACGAGGAGCTCGGGCACACCCTCGAGCATCACGTCCGCAACCGTTTGATCGACGCGCGGCTCCTGACGATCGAGGAGCTCGACGGCCGTTCGCTCTTTCAGAGACTCCGCGACGGAACCGCGCGGCTCTGGACACCTTATCTTTGATGGAGAGAGAGCTCCGCCATGCAGCTCGCCGTTGCAGGCGCTGCGGTGGAATCGATCGAAAGATGCGCGCGTAGCAAGGCGATGTCTTCGGGCTCGTCGATGTCGTACCAAGGCGGCAGCATCGCGGGCTGCCGTGCGGCGTTCGCTTGGATCGTATCTGCAAGAGCGTTTGTCGTAGACCAGCGGACCCCTTCGAAGCTCGGGCGAACGCGCCGGGATGCCCCGATCGCGTAGTAGCCGCCATCCTGGGCCGGGCCGAGCATGAACGGACTGCGCTCGAGGGATTCAAAGGCGGCGCCGATGAGCTCGATCGGCAGAGTGGGCATGTCGCTACCGATAATCACGACACGCTCATACTTGCGGAGGCCCTCGTCGAAAGCCGCAGCCAGCCTCACGCCCAGGTCACCTTCGGGCTGAATCCGCGCCGAGGTGCCGAGCCGTTTCGCCCAATCGGAGACCTTGTCGTCGAAGCCGTCGGACCAAAGGGCCAGGTCTACGCGTCCCGCGTCGCGAACGCGGGAACAGAGCGAAATGGTGTCCTCGGCAAAGGCTTGGTACAGCCGCGCAGCGCCCGCGTCTCCGAACCGCGTCGCGAGCCGGGTCTTCACCTTTCCTCGCGTCGGCGCCCGAACGAAGACGGCGAGCTGCGCTAGCTCCATGCGTAGCGGCCTAGCAGCCAGAGAATCTTCGCGCCCGCACCCAAGGAGCCGCGCACGGTGCCACTGACTTTCGAAACACCGATTCGCCGCCGATACGAGACCGGCACTTCGCGATACCGAACGCCGCGCTTCGCAGCCTTGATTTGCATCTCGACCGTCCAACCGAAGTTGCGGTCCACCATCCCGAGCGCCTGCAAGGTCTGCCAGCGGATCGCGCGAAACGGACCGAGGTCGCTGTATCGCACCCCGTAGACGAGTCGAAGTGCGCTACAGGCGATCGCGTTCCCGACACGCTGCTGCGGGCTGAGCGCACCACGCTCTCGGGCGCCGCGCGAACGGGATCCGATGACCAGGTCTGCGTCGCCCGCGAGGATCGGACCGATGAGTGCTTCGATTTCGTCAGGATGGTCGCTGTAGTCGCCGTCGAGAAAGACGACGATCTCCGGCGGGTCGCCGGCGAGGTGGGCAAGCGCTTTCAAACAGGCGGCCCCATACCCACGCTCGGGCTCGTGGACCAGCTCGGCCCCGTTCTCGAGCGCCCGCTTCGCCGTGCGATCGGTCGAGCCGTTGTCGGCCACGACGACGCGTCGGACCGGCGGGCATGGGATGTCGCGCAGCACCGAAGGGAGCGCGGCCTCCTCGTCGAGGGCTGGAATGATGACGTCCACGCTTTGCATGCCGTAGGCGTACGTTGACCGGGCCTCGTCGTTATGGCGGAGGATGGACCCTTCGGCCCGCTGCGCCCCCATGCGAGGTCCTAGAGCTGCTTCGAGTAGTACTCGATGACGAGGTCGATCTCGAGCGCGAAGGGCACGGAGTCGACTTTCGGAGCGCCCTTGACCGTGGCGGTCTTCTTGGCCTCATCAAACTCGATCCAATCCGGGCGTGCGAGGCGGACGTCTTCGAGAGATGCGGCAACGGTCGCCAGCTCCTGGCTGCGCTCGCGGAGGCTCACGACATCACCTTCACGGACGCGGTACGACGGGATGTCGAGACGCTTGCCGTTGACGAGGAAGTGGCCGTGGCAGACGAGCTGACGCGAAGCCGGAATCGTCGGCGCGAAGCCGGAGCGGAACACGAAGTTGTCGAGGCGACGCTCGAGAAACTCGACGAGCTTGTCGCCGGACGGTTCCTTGCTGTGCACCGCTTCGTGGTAGAGGCGCCGGAACTGGCCTTCATTGAGCCCGTAGTTGAAACGCAGCTTCTGCTTTTCGAGAAGCTGCTTCTTGAAGTCGCTGATCTTTCGGCGTCGGGCCGACTT
>CAMYMX010000474.1 GCA_947259605.1 uncultured Polyangiaceae bacterium
GGCTGATCGCGTCGTGGATGACCGTCGGCAAGCGGACGTTGGGCCTCATCATGGGGTTCGGGGCAGGCGTGCTCGTATCCGCCGTTGCGTACGAGCTCGTGTATCAGGCGGTTCACCTCGCCAAGATGAGCGGGTTTCCCGCGTTGGGGTTCTTTGCGGGAGCATTGACATTTTTCTTTGCCGACATGCTGATCGCGCGCTTGGGTGGGGGAGGGGACGCAGGAGCGGGCTCGGCTGCTCAGTCGTCGTTGGTCGTCCCCCTCGTTCTCGGGATCATTCTCGACGGCATTCCCGAATCGGTCGTGATCGGACTTGGCGTCTTGCAGGGCGGCACCGTCAGCGTGGCGATGCTGGTGGCCGTGTTCATGTCGAACCTTCCCGAGGCCGTGGCGAGCACTGCGGGCATGAGGGCTGGGGGATGGAGCCGTGTCAGAGTATTTCTGCTTTGGTCTGGGATCGCGCTCGTCTGTGGTGTCGCATCGGGCGCGGGTTATGCTTTGCTCGGCGATGCATCCAACTTCGTGCTGGCCTTCGTTCAAGCGTTTGCGGGTGGCGCAATTCTCATGATGTTGGCCAACACGATGATCCCGGAAGCCTACGAGCGCGCAGGCAAGCTTGCAGGCGTGGCGACGGTCATCGGATTCGCGGTTGCCGTGGTAGTCGTCGTCCTAGAGCACACCGGGGCGGGCTAGCAGCTCGGGGCGAAACGTGCTTGAGCTTTCGTCCTTTCGACGCCGATGCTCGTTCCAGCGCTGGGCAGGGGGCGCCTACGGGCAGAGGCCGATGCCTCGATAGAGAGCCACTAGCGCCGCTACACGGTCGCGGAGCGTGCGTGTCTCTGTCCCTGCAAACAGGTTGCCGTCGTTGGCCGCGTCGAGGACGCCCTGCAGATCGGGATCGGTTCGAAAGTCCTCCCACGGTTGGTCGAAGTTGATGGTCACGTTCTCGAACAACGCTGCGACCTCCGAGCGGATATCGATCGTGCTCGTCGGATCTCCGTCGGTGTCTAGTGTCTGAAGAAGCGCCGCCATATTGTGCACGATTCGAAACGCGCTTCCGTCATCGGGCAAGCTAGCGCTCACATCGCACTCACCGATCGCCTCTTCGACGACCCCCGCGAGGTCAAACGGAGTGACCCGTTCTTTTGCAGCGGCCTCCCCGAGGACGGTACCGCCTAGGGAAAACGAAACCGTGGCGCCCTCGATGAAGAGGAAGCGGCCCGGATCTTCGTTTTCGCCGGTGACCCCGGTCCTGATGACTTCGCCGTCCAGGCTCGTTTCATAGTCTATGCCAGAAATGCGGCTGTCGTAGTAGTAGCCGGTGCTGTAGCAAACGGTGCCGTAAGCGCCGTACGCGCACTCGGTGGCGCACCCTGGGAGAGCCGCGGACACGGCCAAAGCGCACAGCGTAAGAAATCTAATCTGACTCATGTAACCTGCTCCTTGTAAAATGGGGCCGCAGCCGATATCGACGTGGTTATCCCGAACGGACCCTACGACGACTCCGTTCAGCACGCTAGCGGCCGGCGGTATGTCGTCTATCCGAATTGCGTCATGGAGCCCCGGCATTCGTGACGGGTTTGCTCGGCGACCTAACACCAGAAGACTAGGAACCAACCCGAGATCAGCGCTGCTTCGAGTTGCGTTGCCGTCTCCGCGGCGGAGATCGCCGACCCGCCGAGCTGATGCACCAAGATGATCATCACAATGGCGAAGACACCATCGCTCAATGCTTCCAGGCGGGACTTGCTAACCAATTGCGGTGTTTCAACAGTCATCTTTGATTCCCGACTCGTACCACCCGTCCCCTCGCTCGGACGATCGCGTAGGTCGAAGGGTCATGGTCGGCGGGAACTGAAGGGATGGTCCCCCTTCACACTCTGCTTGCACCTAATCGTTCCAAGTCCCGGTCCAGCGATCGGTTATAGCGCATCGCCCGGTCGATCTGGGCAGTGACTCGAGCCAGGAAGAACGGCGGGATCTGCGCCGGGCGTGTCCTCACGCACCCACTCGGTGAACAGCTGATAGAAAATCGCGAGAAGCACGGGGCCCACGAAGAAACCGATCATGCCTGCGCGGATCATGCCCCCGATCGCACCGGCGAGGATGACCAGCATCGGCACCCCGAGACCGCGCCCCAGCAGGCCCATCTTGAGCAGCGGGTCGCTGGAGCTCACTAGTATACTCCACACCGTGAAAAGAACGCCGACCAAAGTGCTGTCATTGTGCGCGAAGACCCAGGGAATGATCGGTCCGAGAATGAGGATCGGCGGCAGCTGCATGACAGCGAGCATCATCACGAGCAGTGCCCACAGGCCCACGAACGGGACCCGCGCAATGGCAAGTCCACCAGAGGCGAGCAACGCCTGAATCAGCGCCACCAGGATGACGCCCTTCACGACGCTGCGAATGGTCGCCACGGACAGGTCCACCATCGGCGGGCCTCTTTGACCGCCTAGTTTCGACGCAATGCTCCTCGCAGCTCGAGCGCCGGCCTCTGCGTTCATCATCAGGACGCCGGCAATGATGAGGGCAAGGACGGTTTGCCCGAGGCCTCCGGCAAGATCGCCCACGGCCGATATGATCTTTCGGGCGACGTTTCGAATTTGAGGCTGGAACTTTTCGGCGGTGGTCCGCAGGTCGTCAGAGGCACTTTGCCAGATCTCGT
Source organism: uncultured Polyangiaceae bacterium (assembly GCA_947259605.1). Taxonomy (GTDB): domain Bacteria; phylum Myxococcota_A; class Polyangia; order Polyangiales; family Houyiibacteriaceae; genus SG8-38. The sequence goes on from CAMYMX010000474.1 coordinate 2,668, forward strand.
AGACCCGCTGACCAATGACGGGCCACTCTCTCACCTGATCGGTTGGGGGAGGTATCACCAGCGTGCCCGCTTCGGCCTGCTTGCGGGCAGCCATGGCGGCCTCCAGCAGCGAGCTCGTGAGCAGGCCCACAGGTACGAGGATGACGGCAAGCGACAAGACGATGAAGATGCTCCCAGCGAGCTTCCGCCTACCGCCCACCACCGTCCGAATCGTTCCGAAGAGCGGGTAGAACGTGACAGCAAGAACGATGGCCCAGAGCACGACCATCACAAAAGGACTGAACATCCAACAGGCGCCGAGGAGGACGATCGCTATCACCGCCAGATGGATGGCAATCTCAAGCGCCCTGCCTCGATAGTCCTTTTCGGCCGGTGAATTCATCGAGCTTCCGTCATGTGCCATTCGTGGTCCATCGCGGCTGCACCGGCTTGGGCTCGGCTGAGGTAGCGTCCCAGATCGGTGAAGTATACGCGCGCGCTCCCTCTCCCCTTGGTTCTCGAGCCGGAGCCCCTTAGGGATCTCGCTGCTCGCCATCGCGCTCTCCCGAGCGCTCCTGCAGCCGCAGCTCACGTGCGCGAAGACCGGTGATCCGACGCTATCCACCCTCGAGGTGGTAGTGGAGGCGGTGGGAATCGAACAGCCGGGGATACACCCGATTCAGACGATTCTCGAACGGTTTCGCGGACAGGTATCGAGGAGAACACGTCCAAAGAACACGAACAAAACGCGTTACCGGACATTCTTATGACAATGTCACAAATCCCGGATGTGAATCGGGAGCTCGCGGAGGTTCGGTCGATGTTCGAGGTGTTCCGCGCCTTGAAGGGCGAGCCTCCGACGTCATGATGTTTCCCATGGAACCACGCACCGGAGCGTGCGTTGTGGGCTG
>CAMYMX010000475.1 GCA_947259605.1 uncultured Polyangiaceae bacterium
CACGCCGGTAATTCCGACGTACCTTCTGATGGACCTCTCGTACAGCCCCGGTCCGGAGGCGGTCACGCGCATCCTCAACGAGTCCCAAGACGCTCTCGATCAGCAGGCTAAAGGTCTTGCCGCTGCCGGCTTGGAGTACTTCACGGTGATTCGCGAGGGAACGGTCCATGAGGTGATACGCGATTACGCGCGAGAACACGACGTCGACCTGGTCGTCGTCGGCACCCACGGTCGCGGCGGCGTCTCGAAGCTGATGTATGGCAGCGTGACGGAGCGCGTGATCAAGACAGTTCACACTCCGATCATCATCATCCCGCCGGAAGGCGGCAAGATGCCGAGCTCGATCGTCGTGGCCTACGACTTCTCGGCTCCGGCGAAGCGCGCCGCCGAGGTGGCCCGCGCGATCCACGCCTCTTTTCCCGGGCCACTGCACATCGTTCACAGCTACTTGGATGTGTGGGGCGAGTACACAGACCGGGGCGCCGTCGTCGGAGAGGCCGCTGAGAAGCGTCGTCAAGCCCTTCATCTCGGGCTCGAAGAGATGCTCAAGACCGAATCAGCGGAGCTTTTTTCGAGCGACCCGAAAGGTATCGAAACCCACCTCGTCACCGGAGACCCCTCCGAGGGCCTTCTCAGAGTCGCAGAAGACGTGGGGGCAACGCTGATCTGCGCGGGTACGACGGGCAAGAGCGGCATCGAGCGGCTCCTCATCGGCAGCGTGGCAAGGCGACTTCTTCATGACAGCAAGGTGCCGCTCCTTCTCACCCACGACGACGGTTGAAGGCGCAGCAGCTTGAATGCGCGCCCGGACGGCGCATGATAGGGGCTTGATGCTGGGGCGGGTCATTGTACTAGGGTTGGCGACTGCGCTCGCAAGCGGTTGCGACTGCGAGCTGAAGCGCACTGGTGAAGACCCGGCCCCGCCGGATGGTTTCAAAAAAGTCATGCGGGACCACGCTGCGCTCTCGCTCGTTGCGCGAAACGCCCTGATTCGAGGGGACTTCCCGGTCGCCCAGCAGTCGATGCGGAAGCTCGCGTTCTTCATGGAACACGTGCCCTTTCCCAAAGAGGGCAAGGAATACGCGCGCATCACGCGTGAGCTCGTGAACCAGGTTCGAGAGGCCGCTGACCTCGAGGAAGCATGCATGGCGTTCGCCCTTCTCTCGAACGCGTGCGGTCAATGCCACCATGCACTCGACCGAGGGCCGCCGATGAAGCTCGGGCCGACGCCCGAAGGACAGGACCTGAAAATGCACATGCAGCGCCACGCTTGGGCAGTGGAACGAATGTGGGAGGCGCTGCTGAGCGACTCGACGTCGGCGTTCCAAGCGGCTGCGGGAATTCTCGCTGAGTCGCCGCTTCACGGGCCCGCATCGCCCGACAGCGAGAGGCCCCCTGGCACGACTCGCCTCGCGTACGAAGTCCACGACTTGGCGTTCGCCGCCGCGGTCGAGGGCAAAGCTCGCGAGGACGAGTACGTACCAAGGCCCGGCGAAGCTGTGGAGGCCAAACCCACCACGCGGGGGCAAGCCGAGATCTTTGGGCGACTCTTGTCGGCCTGTAGCCAGTGCCATAGCTTGGTCGACGTGGAACCGAACATGTCCCCCAACGAGCGCCCCGGGGAGGCGCGATGAGCGGGCTCGCCCAAACCTCGATCCTAGCCGCCTTGATCATGACGCTCGGCTCCGCCTGCGCGACAGGCCGTGTACGGGGCGCCCAGGGGACCGAAATGCAACAGGAGCAAGCGTATGAGCCCAGCAGCAAGGTGGACCCGCCCCAGGGCAACGTCGACCGCACTTCGGGACCGGTCACCTTGCCGACGCCCCCTCCAGTCCTCGAAGTCGACCTCGAACGGAGACGCTCGGCGCCCGGCCCGGAGCCTGAGCCCGAACCCGAGCCGAAACCCAAGACCGGAAACGCCCCGGAATAGAAAGATGAGATGTCCAAGCTCTGCAATGCTGACAAAGCGGTCAACCACATCAACTCCAATCAACGCGTCTTCGTCCACGGAGGCGTGGCCACCCCGACCGCCCTCGTCGACGCCCTCGTCCAAGACGCGAGTCGTCTTCACAACGTCGAGCTGATCCACCTTCACACCTCGGGCGATGCGGCCTACGCCAAGCCGGAGTACGCGCGCTCGTTTCGCGTAGCGAACCTGTTCGTCGGCGCGAACATGCGCCGTCAGCTGGATGGCAATCGGGTCGACTACCTGCCGTGCTTTCTTTCGGAAATCCCGCAATTGTTCCGCTCTGGACGCAGAGCGCTCGACGTCGCCCTCGTCCAGGTCTCACCCCCGGACAAACGAGGCTACTGCAGCCTCGGTGTCTCGGTGGATGTCGCTAGGGCGGCGGTCGATTCTGCGAAGATCGTCATCGCTCAGGTCAACCGGCACATGCCACGGGTGCATGGTGACGGCTTCGTTCACATCGACCAGCTCGACTGGCTGGTCGAGCACGACGAGCCGCTTCCCGAGGTTCCGGCGACGGTGCCGAGCGACGAAGAGCAGGCGATCGGCCATCATGCCGCGGAGCTCGTCGAAGACGGGGCCACCCTCCAGATGGGGATTGGCGCCGTCCCCGACGCGGTCTTGGCCTCACTCAAAGGTCATCGCCATCTGGGGGTTCACACGGAGATGTGGTCCGATGGCTTGCTGCCCTTGCTCGAGTGCGGTGCGGTCGATAACAGCCAAAAGGTGGTCCACCCGGGGCGAACGGTCTCCGGTTTCGTCGTCGGGACGCGCCGCGTCTATGACTACATCCACGACAATCCGACCATCACTCAGTACGATATCGGCTACGTCAATCGGGTCTCGGTCATCAATCGAAACCCCAAGGTCACCGCGATCAACTCGGCGGTCGAAATCGACCTCACAGGGCAGGTCTGTGCCGACTCCATCGGCCATCGCGTCATCTCCGGGGTCGGCGGCCAGATGGACTTCATCCGCGGCGCGATGACCTCGGATCGAGGTAAGCCCATCATTGCCCTGACGAGCCGAACCCGCAAAGGAGCTCCTCGAATCGTGCCTACCCTTCGCCCGGGAGCCGGTGTCGTGACCACTCGGGCACACGTTCAGTTCATCATCACGGAGAACGGCGCGGTCGACCTTTACGGCAAGACCTTGAACGAACGCGCTCAGCTGCTCATCTCCATCGCCCACCCGGACGATCAAGAGACACTGGAGCGTGCATGGCGCGAGACGCGCGCATAAACCGCAGGCGCAGCCGTTGCGCTTCCGGAGAACGGGCCCGCAGAAGTTGCGCCGCGCCAGGTCGAATGTTGACGAGTCGTGAAAGAACGAGGCCGATCCGCGCGCCAGGCTTTGGCACGCCTCCTGCTTAGGAGCTGCTTTCGACCGTTCGCGGAATTGGGTCTAAAGGGGATGACTGTGATTTTGCCAAGCTGGTTTCCATCTCGCTCCGACAGCGCGTCGGGGCTACGCCTCCTCAGCAACGCTCAGGGAGACGAAGAAGACACCGTCCAAGCCGCTGCGACCACGCCGGACGCGGAGTGGCTGAGCGTCAATTCACGTGGTTCGTTTGCGATGGGT
>CAMYMX010000476.1 GCA_947259605.1 uncultured Polyangiaceae bacterium
CATTGGCAAAGTGCGCCATGATGCCGCTGCCCATAACGCCCGCTCCGATCACACCTGCTCGCCGTACTGGTTTCGTCATTCTTCTCTCCTGAGGTTCGGGCGGAGGAACTTTCCGCAAGACGTGCTCGAAAGCAAGCCGTTACGTCGATTGCCCGGTTTGTGCTGCTATTTGTAAGGAAGGGCTGTGAGCGCCGTGACGAGCTCATCATGGATGATTCCATTGCTCGCGATGGCTCCGCCGCCATAAATCGTTTCATCGCCACGAAACGACGTGAGCCTTCCGCCCGCCTCTCGGATGAGCACGGCCGGCGCGCAGATGTCATAGGGTTGAACGCCCGGGTCGACCATCGCATCGGCGCGTCCGAGCAGGATCTGCCGGTAGCCGTCGAAATCGGGGCAGCCCCGCGCGATGTCGCAGGCGTCGGACAAGCGAAGGAGCGCCTCTCCAACTCCTGCCATCGTGAACTGCTGCAGTCCGCCGTGGGTCACGGTTGCGTCGGCAAGCGGACCGATTTTGGAAACGCGGACGAGCTTGCCGTTGTGGGTCGTGCCCTTGCCCTGCACGCCGACGAAGAAGTCGTCTGCAGCAGGCATGTGCGCGATGCCGACGACTGGAACGCCGTCCGCCTCCACGCCCAGGAGGACCGACCAGGTCGACCAGCCGCGGACGAAGGCGCGGGTGCCGTCGATCGGATCGACGATGAAGCGGAGCCCGCTGCTGCCTTTGACAACGCCGGTTTCTTCGCCGAGGAAGCCAGCGTCCGGGAAGGCCGAAACGATGTGATCACGAATGATTTGCTCCGCTTCGCGATCGGCGATCGTCACGGGGCTGCGGTCCGGCTTTTTCTCCGGGACGACGCCCTGTTGAAAATGCTTCAACGCAGCTTCGCCTGCACGGCGCGCAATCTGTTCCAGCGCGTGCAATCCGTCCGGTCCGCCAATACGAGTGATGTCGAACGCTTCGCTCATGAAGGGAGCATGACCCCTGGTTCCATCGTTTCCAATTGACGGCTCCAGCTTCTGTCTCCACCATAGTCCATATGGCGCAACGGGGGTCGATCGTGCCATTCGCCGGCTGGCGGCGGAGTCGGTTGTTGGGGGAGTCCCCCCTGCGCCAGGCGGTGAGGTCCATCGGCGATCGGGCCGTGCGATTTGCCGAAGAGGTCGTCGGCCAAGACCTCGATGCTCGCATCGCTGGCATCAAGACCCATCCCAACGAGGTCGGCCACGATCCGTTCGGCTTCGACCCGGAAACCAGCCGCTACGCGCTGGCCGTCGCGGCCCTCCTGCACCGGCGCTACTTCCGAACCGAGGTCTTTGGCATCGACCGGGTCCCTCCGGGCAGAGTGCTCATCGTGGCCAATCACTCCGGCCAGCTGCCCGTCGACGCGGTGATGATCGGCAGCGCGATGATGCTCGACGCCGATCCGCCGCGGTTCCCCCGGAGCATGGTCGAGACCTGGACGGCCGAGTTGCCCTTCATTTCCACGCTCTATCCTCGGCTCGGCCAGGTCGTGGGCTCGCCGGAGAACGCCCGACGCCTGCTTCGGCAGGAAGAGAGCCTCATCGTCTTTCCCGAGGGCGCCCGGGGCATCAGCAAAACCTTCGATCAGCGCTACCAGCTCACCGATTTCGGCCTGGGTTTCGTCCGTCTTGCGCTCGAAACGAACACGCCGATCGTCCCGGTCGCGGTCATTGGCGGTGAAGAGCAGTATCCGTCGATTGCGGACTTCAAGCCTTTGGCGCGGCTTTTGAAGATGCCCGCGTTCCCCGTGATGCCGCAGGTCTTCTTCGGCATGTTGGCGCCCCTGCCCACCAAGTACCGTCTCTACTTCGGCGATCCCTTCCATTTCGAGGGCGACCCGGACGACGACGACTCCAAAATCGAAGAGAAAGTCTGGCTCGTGAAGAGCACGATTCAAAGCATGGTGAACCGTGGCTTGCGCGAGCGTAAAGGCGTGTTCATCTGACCGAGACCCAAGCAATGCCGAACCCTCACAACAGCAACCGAATCAAACCGAGCGCGCGCCGGGGGCGTGAGCCCGTTCGGGAGCGTCCGTCTGCGAGGGCGCCCGTCGTGCGCGGCGTGTTCGGTCACTCGGCCAATCCCTCGATTCCGGTCGCGCAGCCTCCCCAGCCCCAACGCCAGGCCGAGCCCGCGACGGGCAAGCACCCCAAGCCCGCCACCGAAGGCGCGGTCTTGGTCACCGGCGTCTGTGGTCGTCTCGGCAGGCTGCTGGTGCGCGAGCTCCATCGCACCGATCGCGTCGTCGGCGTCGATCGACGCTCCTTCGACGACCGTCCCAAGGACATCATCCATCACCAAATCGACATGCGGCGCAAGAAGATGAAAGACATCTTCCGCGGCCGAGACGTGCGCGCAGTCGTTCACCTCGGCATCCTTCACGACCCGCGGCGAAGCGATCGCGAGCGGCACTCCTGGAACATCGTCGCCTTCCAAAAGCTGCTCGATTACATGACGCAGTACAACGTTCCGAAGCTCGTCGTGCTCTCGGGCGCCAACGTGTACGGCCCTCAGCCCAATAACCCGCAGTTCTTGACCGAGGACGCGCCCTTGCTGGGTGCCCAGCAGTTCGGCGGCATGCGCGACCTGGTCGAGCTCGACATGCTCGCCCAAAGCTTCTTTTGGAGGCAGGCCGACACCGATACCGTCGTCCTTCGGCCCTGCCACATCGTCGGCCGGGTTCACAACGCCGCTAGCAATTACCTCCGGCTCGAGCGCCCGGTGATGGTGATGGGCTTCGACCCGATGATGCAGGTCGTGCACGAACGGGACGTCGTCCGCGCGATCCAGCTTGCCCTCCGGCCCGGCGTCCGCGGCATCTACAACATCCGGGGGCCCGGCGAGATGCCCCTTTCGCATTTGGTGCGTGAGGCCGGCGGCCGTCCGCGCATCGTGCCTTCTCCGCTCGCCAAAGTAGCGCTCGACCAGCTCTGGAGGCTCCGGCTCAGCTCGTTTCCGTCCGAGGAGCTCGACCACCTGCGCTACGTCTGCATGGTCGACGACACACGGGCCCGCACCGAATTGGGGTACGAGCCCGTGCACTCGATCAGCCGTGTCCTTCGGGACGTCCGGCGGCTACGCTACCAGCTGGCCTAGCGGCACTTGCCGTCGATGCAGTTTTCCCCATCGCCGCAGTCTGATTGCGCGCGGCAGTCGCTCTGAAGCTCGCTTTCGGCGTAGCAGAGGTTGTCGGGGCCGCAGAGCGGGACCTGACCGTCGCGCGAGGCGCAGATCAAATCGGGCTCGGGGACGCTGATGTCGCACTCGGTTCGGCAGAGTCCTTCCACGCAAATGCTGCCGTCGCAGTCGGCATCCGTGCGGCAATACGGCGTGGGCGCCGCGGGGTCGGGGCTCGTGCGCGGCCGGCAGAAGCCCTCGGCGTCGCAAACCTCGATCGCATCGTTGCAGCCTTCGTCGCAGCGACGGAGGCAGGTTCCTTCGACGCAGTTGGTCGAGAGGTCGGGGCATTCGCTGCTGTCGATGCACTCACCGACGATCGGCTGGCAGA
>CAMYMX010000477.1 GCA_947259605.1 uncultured Polyangiaceae bacterium
TCAAGCTATCGCAGAGTCACTGGCTCAGACGAGAAACCCGCCGGGCCCCGGCGTGATTCCCCTGTTCTGATCAAGAGACGTGCGGAAGAGCCTCTTGGATCTGTCGATAGCGGAGAAAATGGACGATCTTGCGATCGAATCGATCGGATCGGTGTGCCGAGCTTCATGAGGGTGCCGCTGCTCGTACTGGCCATTGTGTTCGTTGGTGTCGGCGTGTTCGTCGACAACCGGGCGTACATCTCCGTCGGTACGGAGCTTAACGAAAAGGACCTCTTTGGCCCGGGCCGTTGCGCGACCGGCTCCGAGTCGAAGGAGACGACGGCTTGGTCTAGGAGCCTTAGACAGGATCTCTTGCCTCGTATTGCTTGATCCAGCCCTTGCATCAGGCCCGATTCTCACCACCGTAACCGACATGTGCGGCTTCTTCTTGGCGCTGAGCTTTGCCACTGCGGCGCTGCCGTCTCTCGGAAACTAGCGCGATGTCACCCCGAGCGTGGGGTAGGATTTTCAATTGAACCGGCGTAGTATACGCGGGCTTTGGGCAACGTGAACGTGACCCCATTCCCCGAATACGACGAGTACGACGCCCTCGGCTTGGCCGAGCTCGTAAAGGGCCGCAAGGTCCCGCCTGCGGAGCTTCTCGAGGCGGCGATTGCGCGCGCGGAGGCGGTCGACCCGACGCTGAACCCGCTGGTCTACAAGATGTACGATCAAGCGCGAAAAATGGCCGCGCAGGATTTGCCGGCGGGTTCGTTCCAAGGAGTGCCCTTCTTGATCAAGGATCTGATCCAGCGCATCCCGGGCGTGCCCACCCAAATGGGTTCTCGGTTCTGGCAGGGCTGGGTTCCCGAGGAGCCGACGACGCTCTATCGACGATGGCTCGATGCTGGCGTGGTTCCGTTTGGCAAGACCAGCACGCCCGAGCTCGGTATTCCTCCGATCACCGAGTCGGAAGTCAATGGACCGACGCGCAATCCTTGGAGCCCAGAACGGACGCCCGGTGGGTCGAGCGGCGGGTCGGGGGTCGCCGTTGCGACCCGTATCGTGCCCATGGCGTCCGGCGGCGATGGGGGCGGCTCGATTCGGATCCCGGCTTCTTGTTGTGGCGTGTTCGGCATCAAGCCAACGCGCGCCAGAAATCCTGCCGGCCCTTTTGCGAGCGAGAACTGGAGCGGCTTCGTCTCGGAGCACGTGCTGAGCGTCAGCGTTCGTGATAGCGCTGCGATGCTCGATGCGACGCATGGCATCGAACCGACGTCGCCCTACGCGGCACCCGCTGTGGTCGGCACCTTTCTCGACGCGACAATGCGCGAGCCTCGCAAGCTTCGGATCGGGTTTCATAGCGATCCTGCATTTCCAGTGAACGCCCACCCCGACTGCGTCGCCGCAGTCGCAGATGCCGCCAAGCTTTGCGAAGAGCTCGGTCACGACGTCGAGGGAGTCACGCCCGATCATCCGAAACAAGAGATCAGTCGCGCATTCGTCAGCGTGTACGCGGCGAACATCGCGGCTGATATCCGAGATGCCGAACAGGTACGTAACCGAAAGGCTGACCGCCGCGATTTCGAAGTCTCGACCTGGATTGCCCGTGTGCTAGCCCGTTCCATCAACGCAGAGGAGCTCGTGGTGGCTGAGCGTTTCCTCCAAAAAGAGGCACGACGCTTGGCCCGAAGCTTCGGCCAGTACGATGCAATCCTGACCCCGACGCTCTGCAAGCCGCCCGTCGAGATTGGTGCGCTCGAACCGAAGGGAGTCGAGGCGCTGCTTCAACGAGTCATCACCGCGACGGGATTCAAGGCGCCGCTCAAGATCCCGGGCGTGATCGAGCAGGCCGTCATTGAAATGCTCCGATTCGCCGGGTTCACGCAGGTCGCGAATTTCACCGGCCAGCCCAGCATGAGTGTGCCCCTCTTCTGGAACACTCAGAATCTACCGATTGGCGTGATGTTCACCGGCCGATTCGGCGACGAACAAACGCTCTTCGCCCTTGCAGCTCAGCTCGAAAAAGCGCGCCCCTGGGCGAGTCGCCGCCCGCCTTCTTAGGCGGCGCAGATCGCACCGAGGTTGGCGGCATGTGAATGGAGCATGACGCCCTGTTCGGTCAGCAGTTCCACCAAGCGCGCTAGGGTGCCACAGCGACCAGGAGCTGCTCGGTGCTAGGACGCGTCTTGTAGTCTCGGGCGACACGAGCCCACGCGACCTTGCCGCCACGGACGAGAAAGACCGCGGGCACCGCCATCTTGTGATGGTCCTTAACGACGAGAATCTCTCTGTTCGGACGCCCTTGCCAATTCGTCGGACTCGCCTGCGTGCTGACCGATTGGCGCCGAGGGGCGAATGGAGCTATTAGAGGTGCATCTCTCTCGAATAGGAACCAACGCAAAATGGCTGAAGGTACAATCAAACGTCTTACGGACCGAGGCTTCGGTTTCATCGAAACCTCTCCCGGTAACGACATCTTTTTCCACATGTCGAACGTGGATGGCGTGCGCTTCGAGGATTTGCGCGAGGGACAGAAGGTCTCATTCGACGAAGGCCAAGGTCCCAAGGGGCCACGCGCGGAGAACGTCCGCCCTCTTTGAGCCTGTCCGCAGATCTGCGTGAGGTCAGCTCGCGAGGGGTGGCCTGTCCTCTAGCTGTGGGGAATGCCTAGTCCCGCCTTGTCCGCTTTCTTGGCGGCCTTTTCTGTCTTCTTGGCCTTCTTCTCTTTCGCGGTGAGTTTCGGCTTGTTCTTCGTGTCGGTTCTCTTGTGATCTTTGCTCATCGAGATCCTTTTTGGTTCGGTTGCGGCGCAGACGTTCTACGGTCTGATTCACACAATGAGTTCTAGTGTCCCCTGCCCTCTCGGCGGGGCAAGCTGATGTGACATTGCGCGTCTTGTCTAACGGGTTGTGCCATGAATGCAGCGCCGAGGGTGCTTTCCAGGCGAGCTCCTGCAAACTCGCACATCGTAGTAGAGTGCCCGAGTCATGCAGTTCTTACCATTCTCACGCTCCTGGAGTTCTTGGGGCCTCGTCGCCTTTGCCCTTCTTGTGACGGGCTGCCCGACGAGAACGGAGAAGTCCCGGGTCCCTCCGGCGCCCTGCGTCACCCTATTCGCCCAGTGCCAAATGCCCGATGGGCCTCTCGGGGTGTGCAATGACGCGCCGTGCGCTGAGGGCCAAACCGCGCCGTGCTTCAAGTGCGTCTCACAGCACTAGGAATCTGCCCGGGCGCCACCGGGGCGGCAGAGTGTCCCCTTGTGCCATTCCTTTCTTTTTGGACGACCCAAGATGAAGTCGGTCACTTCCTCCAGATCACGCCCTCGCAGGTCGATGTCCACTTGCCAGTTGTCTTCGGAGCCACCCACAAGCGCCAGAGCCCTCTTGCTCCCCCTCGGCCCATGCAGAAAAGCCATGGGCAGGTACGGCAGGATCAACGATTGTCACTCTTCGCAGCCTTCGAACACGAAAGGGCCAGGGGGCGCGATGCGCCCGGAGTAGTCAGGTAAGACGCCGACACACTCGGAGATCGTCTCCTCGATGGGGCACCCC
>CAMYMX010000478.1 GCA_947259605.1 uncultured Polyangiaceae bacterium
CCGAGCTCGGTCTGCAGCTCGGTCCCTTCGAGCTCCTCGCGCACGCGCTCGGCGAGGAGCTGAGCGCCCCGCGAGTCGGTTTCCTCGCAGAGAACGCAGAATTCTTCTCCGCCAAATCGCGCCACGATGTCGGTTTCCCGCTTCACGCGCCGTAGCACCTGGCCGAGCGCCTGAAGGACTCGGTCGCCCGCGGCGTGCCCATAGGTGTCATTGACGGCCTTGAAATGGTCGAGGTCGGTCACGATCACCGAGAGCTTTCGGCCGAATCGCTGGGCTGCAAGGAGCTTCTGTTCCATCTGATCGAGAAACGCCCGCTTGTTCAAGCAGCCGGTCAGCCCGTCGGTCGTCGCCAGCTCCTCGAGCTGTCGAACGAGGCGTGCATTCGCCATCGCCACCGCAAGATGGTTGGAAAGCGCTTGGAGTGTGGCGCGTACAGCCGCTCCGAACGCGTCTGCTCTCTTCGCCGCGACGATCAAGGTCCCGATCGGTTCCTCTCGAACGACGAGGGGTAAGACCAGGAGCGACTCCATCCCCTTGAGCTTGGCCTTCTTGGTGAAGAGCACCTGCTGCTTCGAATCGAACTCGCCGCGGTAGGGCAGGTAGTGCCTGTTCTTGACCACCATGGCGGTGAGGGAAGTGTTGTCGCGAAACCGAAGGCCGTGAAAATCGAGTGCCCGCTCCCCTGACGCGCGCCGCACCGTGTGCTTCCGGCCCTCGTGCTGATATTCGGTGATCGCCGCAAAGTCGTGCGGCGCGATCTCCTTCGCCGCCGTCAGACCAACTTCCATGACCGCGTCCTGCGTTCGCGCAGTGCTGAGGTCTTGGGAGACGCGGTAGAGGATCTCTTGCTCGACCTTGGAGCGCTCGAGCTGCATGAACACGCGTTCGTTTTCGAACGCTCGGAGGATGTGCGAGGTGCTGTCGCGGAGGAGCTCTTCCTCCTCGGGGCTGAAGCCGCGGTCGACGAGTCGGTCGGCGCAGAGCACGGCCCGCAGATGACTCCGTTCGAGAACTGGAACGGCAATGAACGATCGGACGGCCGCGGGACCGCGGTAGTAGCAAATCCCTCGATATCCGGTCCGAATTTGCGGAAGGTTGGTGGTTAGCTTGCGGCGGACAGCCGCACCCACCGCGCCGGCTCCGAGGGAGAACGGGCCGTCCGCAAGGTCGTCGCTCTTCGACACCAACTCGACGATCCGAAGCTGTTCCGGCTCGCTGGTGGGCATCAGGAGAACGCAGGTGTGGAGGTCGAGCGTTCGATGGAGCAGCTGCAGGGCGTGGTAGAGCGCCTGACGAACTTCCTGAACGCTGGTCTGGTTGAGACGGTCCTCGTCCCGCGCACCGCCCGACGAAGGTGCAACCAAGCGAAAGAGCCGAGTATCGTCGCGCACCTTTGCCTTCTGAGCCTCGAGCTCGAGCACAGACTGGCGACGGACGCGAACGATCTCTGCGCGCGTAAAGAGGTAGCTGAGCGCGCCGAAACCGGCCGTGAATAGTGCATTCAAACCGAGGAGCAACGGATCGCGAACCTCCTCGCCGAGGAACGCGATGGCGAATCCCAGCACGAGCGCAAAAGCAACGAGGCCGATGCCGGCTCGCCCCGTTGCAAAGGAGGCGACGAGCGCGACGGTGACGTAGGTCAACGGATAGACGTTGCTACCGACGCCCCCGCGAAGCTGAATCAGTGCCAGGACGCCGACGATCAGAAACGCGCCAAGCTCGAATGCAGACTTCTCGTCGGTACCGTGCCGATACGCGTTGTGCGCGCGGAAACCGAAGAGAGCCACCCAACAGACGAGCCAGACCAGGTGCCCCCAGCCGAGCTCTCGGCTTCCGGGAACGAAGAAGCCAGCAAGCAAGAAGGCGGCGAGCAAGAACGCAGCGGCCAATCCCCATGTCGACCGCGCCGTGCGCCTGACGCGAAGCGCTGCCTGAACCAGGGCCGTCATACCAGAGCGGTGTTACGCTCCGATGCATCCGTTCAGCAAGAAATCCGCGGGAATGTGGGCTTCGAGCCCACCTAGGGGCGGGGGAATTGGAAGACGAACTCCTCGGACCGAACCATCCCCAACTCGTCCCTCGCAATGCGCTCGACGTAGTTGGGGTCGCTGCGGAGGGCGTCGATCTCGCCCTTGAGCGTGGCAATCTCACGGACCAGCTCCTCGTTAGACTCTCGAAGGTCCTGAAGCTCCGCGCTGAGGTGCCGGTAACGGGGCAGGCCCTGCTCATCGAGAACGAGCGTGGGAACCGCCATCACGGCCATGACCATGAGGGCGAACGGAAGAAGCGCTGCACTTGGTCTCACCGCCTGAAACTGACGCAATGCGAGGCCGATGGCAATTTTCCGCCCACTTTCGCGGGCTTGACAGAACCCGCGCAGCTTCTACTTTCAGTAGAGCGTGACAGTGACCTTGGACGAGCGGCATCGCCGAATCCTGTTCGCGGTCGTCACCGAGCACATCGCCTCGGGGAAGGCCGTGAGCTCTCGGTGCATCGCGAAGCGCTACGCGATCAAGCTGTCGCCGGCGACCATTCGAAACGTTCTGTCGGATCTGGAGGACGCGGAGCTCCTGCATCAGCCGCACACCAGTGCGGGCCGTGTCCCGACCGATGCGGGTTTCCGATGCTTCGTCGATGCGATCGCCACGGCTGGAGAGATCTCAGACGCCCACCGGATCGCGTTGCTCCGGCGCCTTCAAGACTTGGAGCCAGGCGCCGACGCCGTGCGGGAAACGGGCCAACTGCTGAGCCGGCTCACCGGGACCGCGACGATCATCGCGCAGCCGACGGTCGTGGAAGCGACCCTCGATCAGCTGCGGTTCATGCGACTGTCTAGCGGCAGGACGCTCGCCGTCTTGGTTACGCGAAGCGGTGTGGTCGAAAACCGAGTGGTCGTCACCGAGGTCGCGGTGGACGACCAAAGCCTCGAACGCGTGAACAACTATCTCGCCGAGCTCGTCGGCGGCCGGACGCTCGCGGCGGTCCGAAACCTGCTCGCGGTTCGACTGGCGACAGAAGAAGTCCAGTACCAGGTCCTCCGAGATCAGGCCCAGCAGATGGTCGAGGCCACGGTCGACGGCCCAATGGAACGAGCGCGCGTTGTCATCGAAGGGCAGGGCGCCCTCTTCGATCGGCCCGAGTTTGGTGATGCGGAGAAGATTCGCCGATACCTCAGCGCGTTCGAGGAGAAGCAGAAGCTCCTCCAGCTGCTCGAGCAGACCTTGCTGACCGATGGCGTGCAAGTCTTCATCGGCTCAGAGGCGGCGCTCGACGACGTGGACGACATCAGCGTGATTTCGAGCCCATATCGCCGGGATGGCGCCCGTGTCGGCTCCTTTGGAATCGTGGGTCCGACGCGCATGGACTACAAGAAGTACGTACCTTTGGTAGGATTTGCCGCCGATGTGCTAAGCGACGTGCTCGACGGACGGCTACCGGGCAGGTCCAAGGGTTCCTAGAGAAAGACGGTCAGGGACAATGAGCGAACACGTGGGGGACGATCCGGAAGACGAGCAGGCCA
>CAMYMX010000479.1 GCA_947259605.1 uncultured Polyangiaceae bacterium
AGAACCTACGCGAAACTAAGGGACACGCTCCCCCTCTAAAAACCCCATCCTTCCAACACGTTACACCCAACACCGCGAAAACACGCTGCAAGCCATGCTCACATACGAAACCGAAACCACCATCGACGCGCCTCCGGCCGCCGTTTGGAAGCATCTCATCGACGTCGGCCGACACGACGAATGGAGCGAGCACTTCAGGCTGCGCGGCGAGCCCATCGCGGGCGGCCCGGCCCGAATCGAGTTCTCGCTCTTCGGCGTCTCCACGGGCGTCAACGTCGCATACCAAACGGTCGATGAGCCACGCGAGCTTCGCTGGCACGGGGGTCCCAAGAGCCTGGTCTACGGAAGTCATTTCTGCATTCTCGAGCCACGCGACGGCGGGACCCGAACGCGGTTTCGGCACGGGGAATCGTTTTCGGGGCTCCTTGCACCGCTCGTCGTCCGTCTCCTTCGGTCCAAGCTGGGCGGCCCCTCGTACGAGGGCTTCAACGAGAACCTGCGACGGCGCGTCCTCAACCAGTAGCCACCTGCACCTGCACTCTAAGACCCACGATGACATCCAGACTCCGCAAGCTCTTCGTTCGCACGACCTTTGCCGAGCCGGCCGACTTGGCTGGCAAGGTCGCCATCGTGACTGGAACGGGCCCGGCGTCTCTGGGTTTCGCAACGGCGCGCACGCTCGCTGCATGGGGCGCCTCCGTGGTGGCGACGACACGCTCGAACACCGATGCGATCGTGCAGAAGCTACGCGCCGAGCTCCCGGACGATGAGGCCCGCGCGCGACTCACCGGGCATTCGCTGGACCTTTCCGATCGCGACTCGGTCGAGGAATTCGCGCGCTGGTTCAACGAGACCCGTGGGGACCAGCTGGATGTCTTGGTCAACAATGCGGGAGTTCATTTGGACCTGCTGTCGAGGTGGAAAGAGCCCCACCCGACCGGCGATGGCTTCGAAGCCCATTGGCGCATCAACTATCTCGGAACGGCACACCTGACGCATCGGCTCTTGCCGTTGCTCGAGAAGGCCGGCGAAGAGACGGGTGACGCACGCATCGTCACGGTCGGCTCACACATCTACAAGAAGGGCTCCAACGCGGACATGTTCGAAGCCACGCGCCCCTACAGCTCGTGGAACGCCTACGGCAACTCCAAGCTGGCGCTGATGCACATGACCTCGGAGCTCCAACGTCGCTACGCCGATCGATCCCATCTCCAGGCGTACTGCCTGCATCCAGGCTCGGTCTTCACCCGCGTCGCGGACAAGGGCCTCGAGGGAACGGGCGTCATCGCGAAGGTACGCAGCGCAATGGCACCCGTCGAAGCGTTCTTTCTAAAGACGCCGGACGAGGGCGCGCAGACGCAGATCCACTGCGCCACCCATCCCGGCCTGCGGGGCGACGTCTATTTCACGGAGTGCCGGGCGAAGGAGCCCGGAGGGGATGCGCGTGATGCCGAGGTGGCCGGGAAGCTTTGGGAGAGCACTCTGGCTTGGATCGGGGAGAACTGACGCCGGCGCCGGCACTGGCACTGGCGGGCGGCGGCGGTGGCGGTGGATCCGGTCACACACGCGCAGCTAAGTACCCGAAGTCCTTGGCCCACCCCCTGGCACGCCCCGTGCTCCCCCTCCCTGCATGCTCGCCACCGCGCATGCCGCGTGCCTCATCGGTATTGAAGCCAACCCCGTTCAAGTCGAGGTCCGGCTCGGCGAAGGGCTGCCCGGGTTCGACATCGTCGGGCTGCCCGAGCGCGGCGTTCGCGAGAGCCGGATTCGGGTGCGGGCTGCCCTGTCGTCGATCGGGTTCGCGTTTCCACCTCGGCATTTAGTCTTGAACCTCGCGCCTGGCGATGTCCCAAAGACGGGCGCAGGGCTCGACCTCGCCATCGCTGCGGCGATCTTGGCCGCGTGTGAGGGCGTTTCGTCCGAACAACTGCCGAGCACGCTCCTGATCGGCGAGCTCTCGTTGTCGGGCGAGCTTCGGCCCGTGCGCGGCGTACTCGCATTGCTGCGAAGCGCGCGCCAGGCGGGTCTCAAGAACGCGATCATCCCCGAAGGAAACCGTCACGAAGCGATGCTCGTCGAAGGCGTGTCCGTGCTGACCGCTCCGCATGTGGGCGCTGTGGTTCGCTGGCTGAGCGGCGAGGCGCCCCTCCCCGACGTCAGCGAAGCGCCCGCGGTCCTCGAGGCGAGCGTCGATGCCGAACCAGAGCGCGACCTCGGCGCCATTCGAGGGCAAGAGGCTGCCCGGCGCGCGCTCGAAATCGCCGCAGCGGGCAGCCACCACATGCTTCTCATCGGGAGCCCGGGCGCAGGCAAAACGATGCTCGCGCGCGCCCTCCCCTCGATCCTGCCACCACCGACCTCCGAAGAGGCCCTCGAAATCGCCACGATTGCAAGCTCGGCCGGGCTTCGCGCGCCGCGAATTCTCACCGGGCGTCAGCGTCCTTTCCGCGCCCCGCATCACACCGCAAGCGCAGCAGCCATCGTGGGCGGCGGTGAGCCGATCCGCGCGGGCGAGCTGACGTTGGCCCACCGGGGCGTCCTTTTTCTCGACGAGCTGCCGGAGTTCCGCCGCGACGCCATCGAAACCCTGCGCACGACCATGGAAGAAGGTGAGGTCGTCATCTCGAGAGCGCGGCAGCGTGTGCGGCTCCCCGCCGAGCCGATGGTCATCGCCGCAATGAACCCTTGCCCCTGTGGCTACCACGGTGACCCAACCCGGTTCTGCCGATGCGGCGAGCTGCAAATCGCGCGCTACCGCGGCCGAGTCTCCGGCCCGCTGCTCGATCGCTTCGATCTTCAGGTCGCCGTGCCGCGGGTCAGCGCGCGCACGATGCGAAAAGCATCGCGAGGCGAGGCATCCAAGGCCGTCCAGCAGCGGGTCGAGCGGGCACGCGTGCGCCTCACATCTTCGGGCGCGCGGGCTAGCATCGAATCACTCACCGAGAACGTCGCTCCGGAGGCGCTCACTCTGCTCGAGCTCGGCGTCGAACGCCTGAAAATGAGCGCTCGCGCCTATCTGAAGGCGCTTCGGGTCGCGCACACCATCGCCGCCCTCGATGGGGCGGCCGAAGTGCTGGCCGCGCACACCGCCGAGGCACTGCAGTACCGAGTCCTCGACCGCGAGCCCGCTTGAGGCTCGAACGATCGACCGTAGCAACACACCGATACCAACAAGGAGCAAGAGCAAATGAAACAACCACTGAAGGCCGTCGATGCGCTTCTACAAACCGTCGAAAAGCAGTTTGGCAAAGGCGCGATGATGCGGCTCGGCGACCGGAAAGCCGAGCGCGTGCCCTGCATCCCGACAGGCAGCCCGTCGCTCGACGAAGCCCTTGGCTGCGGCGGTTACCCCAAGGGCCGTGTCGTCGAGGTGTTCGGGCCCGAGTCGAGCGGCAAGACGACGCTGACCCTGCACGCCATCGCGCAATGCCAAGCCGGCGGTGGCGTTGCGGCGTTCATCGACGCCGAGCACGCGCTCGACATCCACTACGCGCAAAACC
>CAMYMX010000480.1 GCA_947259605.1 uncultured Polyangiaceae bacterium
GCAGCTTACGATGCAACGTCGCAAAAAGGAGTACCGGGCCGCAACCGCGGCCTAGGCCAAAGCCATGAACCGTCTCTTAATAAACGTGCCCTCTTGTCCGAAATCTTCTGGCGACGCACAGGTTTGCCCTCCTGAGCTCGAAGGGGAGGAGAAGACCCATGGCGCGCCAAGTTGTATGTAAGGAATCGGAGCTGCCGGTCGGCACGATGAAGGCCTTCAAGGCCGGTGACACAAACATCCTCGTCTACCACCTAGAGGACGGCTTTCACGCCACGCAAGCGAGCTGCACGCACGTCTTCGCGCCGCTCGAACGCGGCAAGATCGTCGACGGATGCCGCATTCGATGTCCGTTTCATCGTGCGGAGTTCGGTATTCGGACGGGCGAGGTCCACAACTGGGCCAACTTCCCACCCGGCATCCAGCTGCTCAATGTCGTGCGCAGCGAGAAGGCGCTGAAGACGTATCGGGCGGTCGTAGAAGACGGCGAGGTAGTGGTGGAGGTGTAGCGTGTACGTCCGGGGTTGCGTTAGACGGCAGGCGCAGAGGACGGTATCAAGGTTGCGGAGGCCGCGCGGCCTGTGGTTCCTGGCGTTCTGAAGCAGCCTCGAGGCCCACCAGTTGGCGACTGTGTTCGTAGAGGCGTTGTGCCATGTCGTCATCGTGGGCGTTGGGGTTTGGGGATTCGAGGGGCCAGCCGCCGGCGTTCTTGGATTTGTCGCGGTACGTGCCGGTCTGGCTGTAGTAGGCGCCTGGGTGGGCTTCGACCTCGGGAGCCAGTGCGGCGTACAGGGTGGTTTGGGTGCCCTCCCACGGCTCGACCATGCCCATCATGCCCATGATCGGTCGCGTCACGGATTGCATCCACGCCGGCATCGTGTGGCGCATGAGCTCCGTCCTGACCCAGCCCGGATGAACACTCACCGCGGTGACTCCGGTTCCCTCGAGACGCTTCGCGAGGTTCTTGGCGTGCAGGACGTTCGCCAACTTGGACTGCGCGTAGGAGACCCAGCCTTCGTACTTGCGGTTTTCGAAATGCAGATCGTCGAGATCGACGACGCCTTCGCGGCCCATCGCCTTGTCGTGGTAGCAGCTCGAGACCACGACCACGCGCGCGGGCGCGCTCTTTTCGAGGGTGTCGAGGAGGAGCTCCGTCAGGAGAAAATGGCCAAGATGGTTGACGCCGATCTGGGTCTCGAATCCGTCGGTCGTTTTCCCTTCGGGGGTGTTCATCACACCGGCGTTGTTGATCAGGAGATGAAGGGAACCGTGATCGGCGAGATAGCCGTCGACGAAGGAGCGCACCGAGCTCAGGTCACCGAGGTCGAGCCTGCGTACTTCGAGATCGGCGTTCGGGAACTCTGCGCGAATCTCGTCCGCCCGCGCACTGCCCTCCCCCTCGTTTCGGCACGCGAGCGTCACCGACGCTCCTTGCTTGGCAAGCTGCTTCGCGGTGACGAAACCAATGCCGGAGTTGGCGCCGGTGACGATCACGCGGCGGCCGCGCAGATCTTGGTTGAGGACTTCGGCGGGGCACATGAGGGGCTTGGGCATGGTGCGGATCTAGCGACCAGGCGTGTGGGGGTCAATGGGGCTCCATTCTTGGCGGCGAAGAGTTGAGTTCGTGCGTGAAGTCGAACGGTCTCGATCTCGAGTTGAACGCGATGCGAGGAGTTCGCTCGGGGCGACGCTAGCGCGCTGGTTCGGCGAGGCGCTTGATCTCCAGGAGCATCTTGCGGCTCATCACGAATGTAATGGGTTCGATGGGGAAGCGTCCGAAAGCGAGCCTGGTTGCCCACCCCGGGGAAAAATCACTGCGGCCACGGGTGAGGAGTCGACTCTTGCCGGCTGATCCGGGCCGGACGATGAACTGCCACGTCGAAACCCCCCAGCTTTGCTCGGCGGCGACATCTGCCGGGGAGCCGAAGAGAACCAGCGCGTGCGGCGGGTCCACGATTTCGATCCGCAGAGGCGGTGCCGTCGGATGCAGGTAGACCTTTTCCCCGACCTCGGGATGCTGATGCTCGGGGAGGAGCTCGGTGGTGTTCCGGATCTTGCAACCGAGCAAGTTCTCGAGCGTCTGATAGCTGTAGAAGCCGCCGCGCCGCTGTCCGATTTGCGCGATCCAGGGCCAGACCGCGTCCGGCGGTGCAGCGACGTCGATGCCGAGTGTGTAAGACCACTTCGGGTTTGTAACCAGCTCGTCACCGGGAAGTGGATCGGTCGCCTCGAGCTCCCGTGTGCCCCAGTGCAGGCGCTTCCGTCCTACGAACGGAGTCGCAACGAGGTGCCAGGCAATGAGGCCGGCGCCTTCGAGAGCAGCAAGAACCCCGACGCCCGGGGGACGTGTGTTTGTTGCCATGACCGCTCCTCGATGGACAGTCTGTCCCATTGGGCCGGAGAGCGCTTCCGTGAAGCCTCCTAGGGCACGTTCGAGCGCACAAAGCGTGGGCTAGGCAAGGAGGGTTCGTTCGCGGCGGTGGACGCGCATGATGGGGTGGCGGCCTAGGAGCCAGGTTGGGTTGTTGCCTGGCGGGAGAATTTTTAGGCGGCCGGCGTGTTCGCCTTCTAGGTGGCAGAGGGGGCTGGTGTAGCGATCGCGTCGGTCAGGGACGGCGCAGCCGGTACCAGTGCTCGTCCGGGCGGAGCAACCACTGCATCGGCTTGGGAAGGCGGAAGTGCGACGGTTCGACGTGCGTGATCTCCCACTCCGGAAAAGCGCGTTCGATCTCCTCCCGGCTTGCGCCGCGGATCAATGGACGCCTGCGTTTCGGCCACGCGAGGAGCAGCAAGGTTGCGTCGGGAGCGGCAACCGCAGTGATGCCTCGCCCCATTGCCCATTGCCGGGCTTCGTCGAAGTCGTGAAACGTTCCAGAATCGAGCACCAGTCGAAACCCGGCTCCGACGTCGGCATGTTCCAGCTTCGTGACATCGCCCTGAACGAACTTCATGTCGACCCCCGCCGTCGATGCGCGTTCGCGCCCTCGGCGAAGCGCCTTGTCGACGATGTCGATGCCAGTGACTTGCCAGCCTCGCTTGGCGAGCTCGACACCCCAGATTGCGCTTCCGGTCCCGATGTCGAGCACCGATCCGTATGGCGGTTGCCGCCCTTCTTCTTCGCGCTCGAACAACTCGGTAATCTTCGCGACGAAGGGAGGATCGACCGCAGCGTCTTCCCAGGGATGGAATCCGAACGAGTACGCGATCCGGTAGTTCATCTCGGTCTCCGATCGAATGGAAGAGTACCGCTGGCCGATCCGTAACTCCACCCCGGCGGAGGGCTTCGGAGTAAAGCGTGGGCTAGTTGAGGAGGGTTCGTTCGCGGCGGTGGACTTTGATGATGGGGTGGCGGCCTAGGAGCCAGGTTGGGTTGTTGCCTGGGGGGAGAATTTTTAGGCGGCCGGCGTGTTCGCCTTCTAGGTGGCAGAAGGCGCAGGGGCTGGTGAGGTTGTCGGGGTGGTCGGTGCCGCCGTTGGCTCGGTAGTGCAC
>CAMYMX010000481.1 GCA_947259605.1 uncultured Polyangiaceae bacterium
CGAGCCGGCGATCGTGCGCCCCCACGAGTTGCCGTCGTAGTGGGCGACGATGGCGTCATCGCCCACCGCCCAAACGTCGTTGGCAGAAGAGGCCCACACGTCGGTCAGCCCGCTCAGCCCAGTCGGCTGAGACACATTCATCGGCTCGAACGTCGCACCATCATAGAACAACAGGTCGCCGCCGGAGCAAAGCCACACCTCGGTCGGCGACAGCGCGAAGATGCACGCAAGCCCGCCGTTGCTCCCGGAGTCGAGCACGCTCCAACCCTCGCCATCATAGCGCTGGATGCTCGAGCTCCCATCGATGACCCACACGTCCGTCGGCGAAAACGCCCACACATCGATCGCCGCGAAAACGCTTGGCGCGCTCGGCGCAGGCTTCCAGTCACTGCCGGCACCGCCCCCGCACGCGACGACGAACACGAGAATAACCCCCCAGATCCTCATCCGATCAGCATAACGCCTCTTCCACCCGTCGGTCACCGAGACTGCCGTTCCTGTGAGACAAAGCCCTGAACACACGGACGCGCGCAAACGCGCAACTCCCAACGCCACCGCCCGATAACCAACCATGCCCAACCCACTCCTAGAACCCACCCGGAAAGGAAGGTATGCTTTGCCCATGGCCGTCATCGTGAACTGGAACGGCGTCGACGTTCCCCAAGAGCTCAAAGCCCTCAAGAAGGGCCGCTACGTGCTCGTCCCGATCGACGAACCGCCCGAGCTCACCGAAGAGCAAGAGGCCGGCCTCGAGGCCGCGATGGCCTCGATTCGCGCAGGGGAGGGCCTCTCGCTCGAAGAGGCCCTAGCTCAGGCTAAAACAAGCCTCGAGTAACAAGATGGACGCGCCGGCAAAGAAGAGGCCGGCGCGCCCGCGCCCGAACCC
The DNA here is from genome assembly GCA_947259605.1 of uncultured Polyangiaceae bacterium. Taxonomy (GTDB): domain Bacteria; phylum Myxococcota_A; class Polyangia; order Polyangiales; family Houyiibacteriaceae; genus SG8-38. The sequence goes on from CAMYMX010000481.1 coordinate 887, forward strand.
GTTGTCCAGATATCCGTGACCCGCCGAAGACGAGGCACCGGACGAAGCTGTCCAGATATCCGTGACTCCCATCGATCGGTCGCGCCTGCCCCGTGGTGGCCAAGCCACTCTATGGGGCGACCACCGCAAGCTTGATACCGCGCCGAGACGAACGCGCGCCTTCGGCGCGCGCCACGGGCGCGCAACTTCCTGCTCCGGCGGCCGATAACTCTTAGTGCGTTCACGCAGCCTGCCAAGCTCTCAAACGCGTCACGTGACGCGTTGCTAATATCGTGATTAAGTCATTTGCCAACAAGCATACGAGCGACCTATTCTTGACGGGCAAGTCCCGGCGGTTGCCGCCGGAAGTCATCCCACGGGCAGTACGAAGGCTTGATAATGTTGACCTCGCAAAGCGGCTCGATGATCTCAGAATCCCCGCCAGCAACCGGCTGCATGCTTTGCACGGAGACCGAAAGGGTCAGCACGCCATATTCATCAACAAGCAGTGGAGGGTCTGTTTTCGCTTCGACGGTGGCAATGCCTATGAAGTAGATGTGACCGACTACCACTAGCCCGGACGCAACGACCATGACACTCAGAAGGAAACGTCAGAGACGCCCCACGCACCCAGGAGAGTTCCTCCGCGAGGACTTCCTCCCCGACTACGACCTCTCGGTCGCCGACCTCGCCGAGGCCATCAAAGTCTCCCGCCAGACGGTCAACGAACTCATCAACGAAAAGCGCGCCCTGAGCGCAGCCATGGCCCTCCGCCTCTCCCGCTTCTTCGGCAACAGCCCCGAGTTCTGGCTCAACGCCCAACGCGAGCTCGACCTCTGGGAAGCCGAACGCCTCCACAAAGCCGAGCTCAAGCAAATCAAGCCTCTGCCCGCTGCCTAGCCCCCCGTTCCTCGAACCCACCCAGAAAGGAAGGTATGCTTTGCCCATGGCCGTCATCGTGAACTGGAACGGCGTCGACATTCCCGAGGAGCTCAAAGCCCTGAGGAAGGGCCGCTACGTGCTCGTCCCGATCGACGAGCCGCCCGAGCTCACCGAAGAGCAAGAGGCCGGCATTGAGCAAGTGATCGCTTCGGTTGAGGCCGGTGAGGCGATACCCCTCGATGAGGTCGAGCGCGCCGAGCTCCATGAAGGAATCGCCCGCGCATGGGAGTCGGTGCAGGCGGGGGAAGGGCGCCTTGCCGCCGACGTGCTGAGAGATCTCGGGAAAGGCTGAGCAATGTCTCGCACCCCCAAGCCGAGCGACGACCTCGATCGCTACATCGCCGAGCGCGACGCCCTAGAGCCCGGCTTTGCCGAGCTCGTAGCGAACGCGCAGAAGAAGCAAGCGGCCGCGCACCAGGTCGGCGAGCAGACGCGTGATCGCGACGATAGCGAGACCGACTGACCGCAGACTGACTGCAGCAGGGGACGAAAGTCGACGCGTGCTCAGGGAAGAGCGCGCCACGGGCGCGCGCCACGGGCGCGCGCAACTTCCCCCGACGATGGCCGATAACCGTCGCAATGCAGCGCTCCCTTCCAAATCCAGAGGTAAGCCATTGACTTACCTTTCTTGAAAGGCGACACTTCCAATGTCGATCCGCTTCGAGTGGGATCCCGCCAGGAACGATGCCAATCAACGAAAGCACGGCTTACAATTCGAAGACGTCAAAGCGATCTTCCTTTGGCCGAGCACGCGTCGCGACAACATCGATGACACCTACGCGGGTCGCGAGCATCGCTTCGTTTCGCTTGGCCCACTGCCAAGTGGCCTTGTCAGCGTGGTTTGGACGGAACCTCGTGAAGGTACCGTCCGAATCGTCAGTGCCCGTTGGGCCACCAAGCGCGAACGTCGCCTCTACCGCGAGGAAATGGATCAAGAGCCATGACTGACGTCCCAGACATTCCGGAATGGACAAAAGCGGATTTCAAGAGCTCCATCCGCGGCTCTACGCGCCGCCGCATCATGGAAGGCCGAATCGAGTCTGGGAAAGACATCGTGGCACTCCGAAGGTTCACCAAGCTCAGCCAAAAAGAGTTCGCGCGCGCCCTCGAGATCAGCGTGCACACCCTGCGCAACTGGGAGCAAGGCCGCCGCCAACCCGAAGGCCCCGCCATCGCCCTCCTCAAAATCGCAGCCCGCCACCCAAACATCGTTCGCCGTGCAGCAGGCCGCGGCCCGTCCCCCAAGCGCGCGACGAGCTGACAACCGGCCGCGCCTCCCCCGTGGTGCTCTGGACTTCGAACGAAAGCGCGCAACTTCCGGCGCCACCGCCCGATGACCAGTTGTGAGCATTGACAACGCAGTTCCGAGTGATATCATTGATATCAAGCAGCAAATGGCCCAACTCATCGTCCGAGAGCTCGAAGAGTCCGTCGTCCGCGCGTTGAAGGTGCGCGCGGCCAAGAAGGGGGTGTCTGCCGAGGCCGAGCATCGGGCGATCCTTCGCGATGTGCTGCTCCGCCGCTCGAGCCGCTCGTTCAAAGAAGCGCTGCTCGCGATGCCCGATGTCGGCAACGACGCCGACTTCGCGATCGAGCGCGATGTCGACCGTGACGATGGCCTATCTCCTTGACACCAACATCGTCTCCGAGCTTCGCAAGGGCAGCCGC
>CAMYMX010000482.1 GCA_947259605.1 uncultured Polyangiaceae bacterium
GAAGGTATTCGCGGCGCACGAGCGAGGTGACGGTGGAGCGAAACGCTTCTCCCGTTTGGCCGAATCGCTCGACCTCTTCTTCGAGTTGCTTCAATGCTTCGAGCTGTTGCTCGGTCGGAGGTGGGCGCTGATCCACGATGCGTTTGCCCGTGTCCTGTAGGAACGGGGGTAAGCTCACATCGGTGGCGCCTTCCCAGGGAGCGACCTCCTCTGGTTTCGGGTCCACGCCAGACTCCTGCCCAAGAGCTGGAGCGGGCGCCAAGCACGCCGCGGCCAGCGCCGCGATCCAAAGGAGAGATGCGAGAGGATGGCGCCGGCTCATGGCTCGCCCTCGCTGCCCTGGTTCTCGTCCATGACGTCGCGGAACTCGTCGTCGAGCGCTTGAAGCTCGCGCGCGCGTTCGCGTGTGAGGGTGTCGATCCGGACCCTGTGGTCCTCGCGTCGTGCCCAGGAGACGTCGATCTTGCCGACGTCCGCGCGGAGAACCAGATCGTAGAAGCGATCGTGGACGCGGTTGAAATTGAGATAGGTGATGGCGCCGACGACGTCTTCAGCCTCGCCTTCGAGCGAGCCGAGTGCAGCGCGATAGCGCCGAAGGTTCGCGGTTTCTTTTTCGACGGTCGCCAACATCTGGGAGACGCGTCGATTGACGACCGCTGCTAGCTCGGCGTCACGCTGATCGAGCCGGCGCTCGAGAGCGGCCACGCGGGAGAAGGCGGCGTCGAATTGAGGCCCGCCAGAGCCCGCAAGCCGACGCTCGCGCTCGACCAAGTCGATGAACTCGTCCCGCTCGACGTCATCAGCCTGGTACCGCTTGTCGCCGACGCCGACATGGAGACGGCCGACTTCGAGACGGCGCCGAATCCAAGTGAGCTGCTCTTCGTAGGCCCGGATTTCGCCTTCATGTTCCGCGAGTTGTGCGGCCAGCGCCTGGGGGTTGGCCTTCTGCGGGTCGATGGCGGGCAGACCCGCCCGCGAAGCCACGATGCGCGCTTCGAGACCTAGGATTTCGACCCGGAGTCCCTGCAGGTCTCTTTCGGCCGCCCTGAACTGACTCAGCCCTTCCATGTCGCGGTCGACGAAGTCCTCGGTGTCGACGGGCATCTGAATCACGTTGGCCTGGACCTCGCGACGCCGCGAGCGCACCCGTGCCGCTTCGCCCTGGCGATTGCCCCCAATCCGGCTCTCGGCCTCGACGAGGCTCACGCGCGCGCGCGCGGCCCGGTTTCGGAGGCCGGTCGTCCTTTCGCGCTGACGGCGGAGGTCGGAGAAAACGCTGATCCGATTCGGCGCGCTCAGGGCGGCCGTCACCCGTTCGGCGAGCTCGTTCGTCTCTCGGACGAGCTGCTTGGCCTCGCTCAGGTCCGCGAGCACCTCGAGCGCGCGCTCGTAGTCGCCCTCGAGCTCGACCCAGCGCCTAGCAGACTCGGGGAGGAAATCATCAATGTCGAAATCGTCGAGGTTTTCTCGGACAACCCCCCGGAAATACGCGTGGAGATCGGGGTATTCGCTTTGCTTGGCCAAGAGCTCGTCCCGGATGGGACCGAAGGTTGCCCGCGCCTCGTCGAACACGACCTCCGCTTCGTCGTATCGGCCGTTTCGGGCCAAGAGGTCGCCCCGAAGCACCTTGCCATCGGCATTGAGCGGGCTGTCCGGAGCGGCAACGGAGAGCACCTCGAGGGCGCGCTCGGCCTGGATGGCGTCGCCCATCCGAATGTAGGTCCAGGCAAGCTCGAACAGGGCTTGGTCGAACTGAGCGGAGGTCTGCTCGACGGCGCGATAGGCCTCGACCGCTTGCTCCAACTGCTCGGTTTCGTAGTACAGGCGCCCGAGCGCAAGATAGGTCAGCTCGAGGATCCCCCGCTCCTGCGCGTTGGCAGGCTCGTGCCCCGGGATACCGCGAAACGCCGCAACGGCGTCGAGGTACTCGCCGCGAAGCGTGTGAATGGTGCCGACGAAATATTTGGCGCGCAGCGAGAACTCCGTGCCGCTCGGAATGGCGAGGAAGCCCCTGCGCGCCTGCTCGAGGCGGCCCTGATCGACCCCACGAATCGCAGTGTCGACCGGAGCGTTGTACCCGTCATCGACCGGCACCGCGCGGTTGTACAAATACTTGGCGCGGAAGTACGCGGTCGTGATCGAGAGCGTGGCGGATGGAATGGCGTCGAGACGCGAAAAGTAGGTGTCGACGTCGCGGAAATCGCGCGTGTGGATCGCAATTTGAATGAGACGGCTGAGCGAACGCTGCAGGTAAGGGGCGAACGTCGGCTCGGCGCCACGATCGATCACCTGGGCGTAGCGCCGTCGTGCGCCCAGGTAGTCGTCGGCAAAGAACAGCGACTCCCCAAGAAGAAATAGTGCCTCGGGGTACGCGCGATGCGTCGGGTAGTGCTCGACGATGTCGGTGAGGAGAATGGCCGCGCGAAGGTAGTCCTCGAGCCGCAAGTAGAGCTCTCCGTCGGTGAGGCGCTCCTCGACGAAGGTTTCGCTCTTGAGGACCAGGGGCCGGACGGGGTCGGCCATCAAGCGCTGCGCGTCCGCTTCGAGGTCGGCCAGATCGCGGTTCACCGCGGCCAGATCTTGCGCAATGGCTTGCGAAGCGAGGGACGCAAGGAGGCTAACGGCCAGGAAGAACCCCAGCCAAACCCTTTGTGCTCGCCCCCTGCCTAGTGTCGGTGAGGGCGGCGATACGCTCGCGCCGCCAGGTCGCATTAGCGATCGCCCTCAGCCATTTCGTCGGGTCGAACGGGGCGCTCGACTCGTTCGATGTATCGGACCGCCGGCCGCTCTTCGAGCGGAGTCGCCGGACCACCCTTTTCGTAGGCCACCACATGGACCGTCGATACGCGGCCTTCCGGCACAGCGAAGGTGTACGTCGAGCGCACCTTGAAGCGATAGCCTTTTAGGTATGCAAAAACGCCGAAGCCGTGTCCGCGATACTCGAGGTTGACGGTGAGCGTGTGCTCGCCGGGAACGATGCTTCCGTTGTAGACCTCGAACTCTTTCTGATCGCCTAGCGTGCCCTCTTCGTCCGCCTTGGTGAAGATCGGTGCGCCGTCGAGGGCGTACACCACCCTGACCAGCTTGTAGGACTGCGACATGCGGTTCTCGTGGACGATGGCCGCCTGGCCTCCGCCCACGACTCCTTCGAGCACGGTTTCAGCGAGCAGGGAGAGCCGAGCTTTGGAGCGAAAGATCTGCTCCTTCAGCTCGTTGATCCGTTGCTCCAAATCCCGAAGGCGTACCGCATATGTGCCGGCGTCGATGGGCTTGCTCGGCGCGCTGGGCACGGCCGCTTCTGCCGGAGCCGACGCCTCGGTGCCCGTTTCGGGCGGTGTGGCGCCACCGGACTGCGCCGCTGCAACAGAGCCCCCCACCCAAATGGACGCTGCCCAAATGCACGCCGTAACAACGGAGAGCGCAACTATCCTGCGCATCGCATTTCCCCTCTAAGTGACCACCATC
>CAMYMX010000483.1 GCA_947259605.1 uncultured Polyangiaceae bacterium
GCCGCGCCGCGGATGCCGGGTGCTGACGATTGACGAGCTCGATGAGCTTCTGAGTGCAGTCGATCTCCGGAAAACGTCGGTCTGTGTCGATGGCGGTTCCGACGCGCTGGCCGTTGCCTCCGGGTTCCTTGCCGTCGCGAAGCGCCGTGGGGTGGGGTACGGTGAGCTCGAAGGCGGCTTCGGCTTCGACCCGATCGGCTTGCTCGCGGCGGAAGGTTGCATTCAAGGCGGGCTTCACGCGCGAACGGCCGAGCTCCGAGATTTGGCGATGTGGTGCTCCAACCACGCACCCGGCCTCCGCGCTGCGAACGTCTCGAGCGACCCCTACGACGGCGGTGGCGCAAGCATCGTCCAAGAGCTCGCGTACACTATCGCGACGGGAATCGAATACCTTCGCCAGCTCACCGACGCGGGCTTGAGCGTTGACGCCGCGGCTCGGCAAATCGGATTCAGCTACGCGGTTTCGAGCGATTTCTTCGCTCAGGTGGCGAAGCTTCGCGCAGCTCGGTGGCTCTGGGCCAAGGTGGTGCTCAGCGCCGGCGGCGAGGCCGGATCTGCGGCCATGCACATCCATTGTCGAACGTCCCGCTTCACCAAGACACGCCTCGACCCCTGGGTGAACATGCTGCGGGTGACCGCCGAGTGCACCGCCGCGGTTCTGGGCGGCGCTCAGAGCATCGCCACGCTGCCCTTCGATTGCGTCATCGGATCCGCCGATGAGCTTGCGCGCCGGGTTGCACGCAATACGCAGGTGGTGCTCCGGGAGGAATCCCATCTCGGGAAGGTTGCGGATCCGGCCGGCGGCAGTTGGTTCGTCGAGCGACTTACCAGCGATTTGGCTCGCGCAGCCTGGGAGGAGCTGCGCTCGATCGAGGCAGGAGGCGGCGTGGTGCAGGCGCTGGGCTCTGGGAAGATGGTCGATGCGATCCACGGCGTCGCGGACGAGCGAGAGAAAATTCTTTCCAAGCGCAAGGCCGCGCTGGTTGGCGTGAGCGAGTTCCCGAACCTACGGGAGGATGCGATCGAGCGCGCGTCCGTGTCGGACAAAGAGCTGCAGGCTCTGCTCAAGGCGTCCCTCGAGTCGCTCGATTTGGGTGCGAATCGCGATCGTCTCTTGGCGGTCGCCCGCGCTGTGAAAGACGAAGGACGCGCGCCAGGAGCGCTGACAGAAACCTGTGTCGAGGCCACGAGCCACGGAGCTGACATGTACAGCGTCGCAACCGTCTTGCAGCACGGCCAGCCCGATTTCCACGTGGAGCCAATTCTGCAGTGGAGAGAATCCGAGATTTGGGAGCGGCAGCGGGAGCGAAGCGATCGGCAAGAGCCGCGACCGATGGCGTTCCTCGCCAATCTCGGCCCGATCTCCTCGCACACGGCGCGGGCGAGCTGGGCGCAGAACCTTCTTGCAGCGGTCGGCATCGACGCTGTCACCAGCGACGGCTTCGAGGCGGCCGATGCCCTGGCGGCTGCTTGGAAGAGCTCTGCCACCGGGCTTGCCGTCATCTGCGGAAGCGATGCGGACTACGAAACGATGCTCGAACCCGCGGTCGAGGCCTTGAAGAAGGCAGGGTGCGACCTGGTGCTGGTCGCAGGCCGCCCTGGCGAGCGCGAGAGCGCGATTCGCGAGCTTGGAGCGAGCGAGTTCATCTTCGTCGGCGCCGACGTGCTCAGCGTGATGACCCGGGTCCTCGATGCCATGGGGGTGCCAGCATGAGCCGCCTGCCCGACTTCAGCGAAATGGAGTTCGACGCCGTATCGGCGGGTAGCACTTCGCCCCTCGCCGATTGGAGGCTCCTTGCTGCCGGGCGTGCCGACCAGCGTTGGAAGACGCCCGAAGGAATCGACGTCAATCCTGTCTACACCGCCGAGGATCTCGATGAGGTGACGCATCTTCAGACGATGCCCGGCATGCCTCCGTTCTTGCGCGGCCCGTATTCGACGATGTATGTGCGCCGGCCCTGGACCATCCGGCAGTACTCGGGTTTCTCGACCGCCGAGAAGAGCAACGCCTTCTACCGCCGAAATCTCGCGGCCGGCCAAAAGGGGCTGTCGATCGCCTTCGATTTGGCAACCCACCGCGGATACGACTCCGATCATCCCCGGGTCGTGGGCGATGTCGGCATGGCCGGTGTGGCAATCGACTCCATCAAGGACATGCGCATCCTCTTCGACGGCATCCCGCTCGACAAGATGAGTGTTTCGATGACGATGAACGGCGCCGTCCTTCCCATCCTCGCGCTCTACGTGGTGGCAGCCGAAGAGCAGGGCGTCGACGCCAGCCAGCTTACCGGGACCATCCAGAACGACATCCTCAAGGAGTTCATGGTCCGCAACACGTACATTTATCCGCCGTCGCCTTCAATGCGGATCGTTGCGGACATCTTCAAGTACACCGCGGCAAACATGCCTCGCTTCAACAGCATCAGCGTCAGCGGCTACCACATGCAGGAAGCCGGTGCGACACAGGACCTCGAGCTCGGCTATACCTTGGCCGACGGCCTCGAGTACGTGCGCACCGGGATGGAGGCCGGCCTCGGCGTCGACGAGTTTGCGCCACGCATCAGCTTTTTTTGGGCAGTTGGCACCAACTTCTTCATGGAGATCGCCAAGCTTCGGGCAGGGCGGCTTCTGTGGGCGAAGCTCATCGAGCAGTTCAATCCGAAGAACCCCAAGAGTTTGGCGCTTCGCACCCACTGCCAGACCTCGGGCTGGAGCCTCACCGCCCAGGACCCCTACAACAACGTCGTTCGAACGTGCATCGAGGCGATGGCTGCCACACAAGGGCACACCCAAAGCCTTCACACCAACTCGCTCGACGAAGCGATCGCATTGCCCACGGACTTCAGTGCGCGCATCGCCCGCAACACGCAGCTCTACCTGCAGCTCGAGAGCGGCACCACGAAGGTGATCGACCCGTGGGGCGGGAGCTACTACGTCGAGCGCCTGACCCACGAGCTTGCCCTCCGAGCCTGGGAGCACATCAGAGAGGTCGAGGAGCTCGGCGGAATGACCAAGGCAATCGAAGCGGGTCTGCCGAAGCTTCGCATCGAAGAGGCAGCCGCGCGGACCCAAGCACGCATCGATTCCGGGCAACAAACCATCGTCGGAATCAACAAATATCGGCTCGAAAAAGAGGACCTGCTCGACGTTCTCAAGGTCGACAATTCCGCGGTCAGGGAGGCTCAAGTCGCGCGCCTTCGCGAGCTGCGCGCAGAGCGGGACGAGGCAGCCCTCACACCGAAACTTGAGGCTTTGACCAAGTGCGCCGAAACTGGCGAGGGCAACCTGCTCGAGCTGGCGATCGACGCCGCCAGGCAACGGGCGACCGTGGGCGAGATCAGCGACGCGCTGGAGCGCGTCTGGGGGCGCTACCAAGCGACGATTCGGAGTATCGAAGGCGTGTATCGAAGTGAAGTCGGCAAAGATTCGGACGCGGTAGACCGTGTGCGGGCGCGAA
>CAMYMX010000484.1 GCA_947259605.1 uncultured Polyangiaceae bacterium
TGCGGACCTTCGGGCTGCCCGACGACTACTGGGACCGCTACCGCCAGTCGATTCGAAAGACCAGCGCCTCCGAGGCGCAGTACGTCGCGCGTAACTACATCCGGCCCAAGGACACCCTGGTCGTGATCGTCGGCCAAGCGGCGGACTTCGCGCAATCGCTGCGGCAGTTCGGACCGGTGACCGTGGTTTCCCCCGACGGCGAGCTGAAGGCGAAGTTCGAGGACAAGCGTCCGAAATCTAGCAGCTCTGGTGCACAGCGCGGCCCCATCCAGTAGAGTCAGACCATGTGCGGAATCGTTGGTCATGTAGGTGACGAGCAGGCCACACCGATCCTGCTCGATGGGCTTCGGCGGCTCGAATACAGGGGTTACGATTCGGCGGGCCTCGCCGTTCACGCCAAAGACGGCATCGAGATCGTTCGCGCGGTCGGAAAGCTTCGAAACCTCGAAAAGGCGCTTCTCAAGGAGGGGCTTCCCGGCACCGTTGGGATCGGGCATACCCGCTGGGCGACGCACGGCCGCCCCTCGGAGGTCAATGCGCATCCGCACGTCGCCGGCCCGGTTGCCGTCGTCCACAACGGGATCATCGAGAACCACCTGGAGCTGCGCGCCGAGCTCGAAGCCGGCGGCTTCACGATGAGCAGCGACACCGATACCGAGATCATCGCGCACCTGATCCACCGCGAAATCAAAGCGGGACACGAGCTAGTGACCGCAATTCGCCGTGCGCTCGGACACGTCGAGGGGGCGTACGCGATCGCGGTGCTTTCGGAGAAGGAACCGGGCCGCATCGTGGTCGCCAAGAACGCGAGCCCTCTCGTGATTGGGGTGTCCGAAGGTGCGACTTACTGCGCCAGCGACATACCAGCGCTTCTTCCGTACACGAACAAGATGGTGTTCATGGAGGACGGCGAAATCGCCGTGCTCGAGGCGAAGGGTTTCACGCTCACCAAGCTCGACGGCACCGAGGTGAGCCGGCGCCCACGCAGCATCTCCTGGTCGCCGGTGATGGCCGAGAAGGACGGCTACAAGCACTTCATGCTCAAGGAGATCTTCGAGCAACCCCGCGCCCTCGAGGACACCTTGCGGGGCAGACTCGACCGCGAGAACGCCGACATCGCGACCCCCGAGATCGGCCTCAGCGACGCGGACGCCCGGAGCATTCGACGGGTGATCTTAATCGCCTGCGGCACCAGCCATCACGCGACGATCGCGGGCCGGTACTGGATCGAAGAGCTCGCCAAGGTGCCGGCCATCACCGAGCTCGCAAGCGAGTTTCGAGGTCGGAACGCGGTCATCGGCGAAGGCGACCTGGTCATCGCGGTCAGTCAATCGGGCGAAACCATCGATACGCTGATGGCGGCCAAAGAGGCCAAGGAGCGCGGAGCCAAGGTGTTGGCCATTGCCAACGTCAACGGAAGCGCAATTCCCCGAATGGCCGACGCGAGCTTCTACACGCACGCCGGGCCAGAGATCGGCGTTGCCTCGACCAAATGCTTCATCACCCAGTTGGCCAACCTGTTGATGTTCAGCATTTGGCTCGGCCGGCGTCGCGGCGCAATCGACGACGCGCGCGCCAGCGAGCTCGTCGAAGGGCTGGCGCGGATTCCCCAAGTGATCAGTGAGCGGCTCCGGATGACGCATCTGACGATCAGCGACATCGTTCGAGACTTTGCCGATGCCCGAGACGTCCTGTTCCTCGGCCGCGGCCTCAGCTACCCGATGGCGCTCGAGGGCGCCCTCAAGCTGAAAGAGATTTCCTATGTGCACGCGGAGGGCTACGCCGCGGGCGAGATGAAACACGGGCCCATCGCGCTTCTCGATGCGCGCGTGCCGGTGATCGTGCTCATGCCGAAGGACACACACTACGAACGCGTCTCGAGCAACCTGCAAGAAGCACGTGCGCGCGAGGCGAGGATCCTAGGCGTGACCGTCGAAGGCGACACACAGGGGCAGGCACTTTGCGAGCGTTTCGTCGAGGTTGCGGAAACAGACGAAGCGCTCAGCCCGTTCGTCATGGTCGTACCTCTACAGCTCTACGCGTACTGCGTGGCGGACCACAAAGGCACCGACGTGGATCAGCCCCGCAACCTCGCCAAGACCGTCACCGTGGAGTGAGGCGCCGGATGAAGATTGGCCTCGTCACCACAGGCTTCCCACGCTTCGAGGGCGATTGCAGCGGCGCATTTCTCCTGACCGTGGCGCGGGCGATCGTCGAGCAGGGTCATACGGTTCGCGTCCTGGCCCCGGAGCCGCGTGGCGACGGCCCAGTCCCGAGCTGGCCCGGTATCGAGGTGCGCTGGGTCCCCTACGCGCGACCCCGAGCCCTTCAGCAGTCCTTCTATGGGAGCGGGGCGCCCGACAACTTGCGTTTGCGGCCCGCGCGGTGGCTCGGTGCGCTGGCCTTCACGGGGGCACTCTACCGTGCATCGAGGCGCGAGCTCGCGGACTGCGATGCCCTGCTCAGCTCCTGGTGCATACCAAGCGGTTGGGTCGCGTCGCGAACGGCTAGAGGACGCCCGCATCTTTGTCTCTGCCACGCAACCGACGTCCGCTGGCTTGCGAAGATGCCGCGGGGCCGAGCCGTTGCGCGCGAGATCGCTGACGGAGCCAGCTCGATCTGGTTTCTGAGCGAGGGACTCCGTGAGCGCTTCTTGGAAACGGCGCGAGTCGATCTGAGTCGGGTTCGCAGCCACGTAGGCCCCATGCCGATTGAGCCGCCCCGGGAGCTCGGAGAACCCCGTCCGGCGCTGCGCCGCCGCCTCGGCATCGAAGGCTTCACGTTGCTCTTTTTGGGGCGCCTCGTCCCGGTCAAAGGCCTCGCGGAGCTTCTCCACGCCCTCGCTGCGTTCCCCAGGCCGCTCAGCATCCGGATCGCCGGGGACGGTCCGGAACGCGACGAGCTCCGTGCGCTGGCGCACCGCCTTCGAGTCAATGCGACCTTCGAAGGCTGGGTCGCAGGTGACCGAAAAGAAGCGCTCTTTCGGGCGTGCGACGCTATCGTGGTGCCCTCGAGGCCGCTCGACGGTCTCCCTACGGTCCTCTTCGAGGCCCAGGCTCGGGCGCTTCCGATCATCGCCACCGAAGCCGCTGCGATCCCGACGCGAATGCGGAGTCACCCGGACGTCGAGCTCGTCCCCGCAAACGATCGCATCGCCCTGCGGCAGGCGATCCTACGCGCGCATGACCGCAGCGCCGGAGCGCCTTCGCTCAGGGCTTGACCTTCTGGGTACCTCTTGGCGCCCGGTAGCTGAAGCGCTTGTCGGGAACGTCTCGGTTGAACTTGATCTTCGAGAAGTCGAAGCGGTTGCGGTTCCCCTCGGAGTCGATGATCAGGACGCGCTGCACGATGCCAGCGCGCTTCCCGTCGGTCGTCAACGTCCGCACGTAGAACACCAACTGCTCGTAGTTCGGTGTTGGCCGGCGCGGGATGAGCTGCAGCACATAGCCGCCTT
>CAMYMX010000485.1 GCA_947259605.1 uncultured Polyangiaceae bacterium
TTGCCGATTGTCATTCGCTACGTCGACTCCGCCCCATATCGCGCCTTTTTCCGCGCCCTCCACACCGCGACATGAACAACAAGGTTCCCAACCGGCAGGCGTCAGCGCGAGCCCGCAGGGCGAAGCCCGGCGCGAATGCGCCGGCAAGGCGGAGCAAAGCGACCGCCGCGCCAGGGAGGATTACGGGTGGGGGTGGGCGGGCGGTGTAATTAAACCAAACCACCCACCCAACCCAACTCCCCGCCCCCAAGCAGCAGGCGACAGCCCCAGCGTCAACCCCCTGGCAGTACCACCGTAAAGACCGTTCGCCCCGGCTTCGACTCCACATCGATGCGACCGCCGTGCTCGGTCACGATCCTTTGCGTGATGGCGAGACCAAGCCCGGTGCCGCCTTCCTTGCGCGTGTAGTACGGCTCGAAGATCGCGTCCGTCTGGTCGGCTGAGATTCCCGCGCCATTGTCCTCCACCCGAATGTAGAGAGTGGCAGTGCTCTGCTCGACGCTTAGTCGAACGGCACCGCCCCCGTCCGGGTGGGCCTCGATCGCGGCGTGTTGGGCATTCTGGAGCAGATTGTGCAGGACCTGCGTGATCTGATCGGCGTCTACGAACGCCATCAGCGGCCCTTCGGGGAGGGCCTTGCTGAGCCTTACGTCGCCTTTCGCGTGTAGCGATGCTGCCTGAGCGACAATTTCGCGAAGATCGGTGTTTCTGAGCTTGGGAGCCGGCAGTCGGGCGAATCGACTGAACTCGTCGACGATGACTCGAAGCCGCTCGACCTCTTGCAGAATCGTCTTGGTTGACTCGTCGAACATCGCGTCAAAGTCGTCGGATGATCGTTTGCGCGCCTTCCGCAGGGTCTCGACCGAAAGCCGAATCGGCGAGAGCGGGTTCTTGATCTCATGGGCAAGGCTCTTCGCGATCTCCTGCCACGCCGCGATCCGTTCTGTCTGCCGAAGCTGTTCGCGCGCGTCCCTCAGGTCGAGAGTCATCCGGTTGAACGCCGTCGCCGTCGCGGGAAACGCTCCGCCCGGACTATCGCGCAGCGTGGTATCGAGGTCGCCTCGACCGACTCGTGTCGCCGCCTCGGTCAGCTCGTCGATCGACGCTTGCAGCCAACGATTGAGGTAGCCCCCAAAAATCAGCGCGAGTCCGAGCACCAGTACGGCAACGCAGGCAATCCACAATAGAAATGGCGGGCCTCGTCGGTCGATTTTGGGGCGCCAGACGAGGACGTTTTGCGTCACGCCGTTTGCGTCCATCAGCTCCGCGACCAACTCGTCTCCCCTGCTGGCTTGTCCGGTGATCGCGAGCTGCTCTGGATCGAGGCTCCGAAGCGCGGAGAAACGATGGCCTGCGACGAGGGTCAGCCGAGCTCCTCCGCGTGCGATCGAGCACGCGCTCGCCAAGAATCGTTGATGTTCTTGAGCCCCCAGCAGCAAGACGAAGGGGCGCTCCCCCGCGCTTCTCGCCTGGCGGGTCAGCTGAGGGCCTTCATCGCCGAGGATCCGGTTGCGATGTCCGATTGCGACGACTTCGCCGCTCAGGGAGTCGAGGACCCACAGTGCCTGAAGCCCGGCTGCATCCATCGAGCCTCGAAACAGTCGGTCGTAGTCGAGACTCAGGGGCGTCTCTCGGCCGCGTTCGTCGAGCAGGGTGTCGACCGCCAGGTCGTCACGGCAAAGGCGCTGAACCGCCGCCGTCCGCTGCGCATCGAGCTCCCGAATCTGCACTCTTGCCATATCGGCTTCGGTCGATGACTTCGCCGCGCCCCATTGAGAGACGCCCAACCAAACCAAGGCCGTCAGTACGACCGGCAAGCCTGCTACGACCGCGAACAGAACGACGATGCGCGCACCGAACCTGTTCATGGCGGCGCTACGCCACCGAGAACTCGATCTTCGCGCAAGGGACGCGGCGCCTCCGTCGAACCGCCGTCGCGTTCTTCATCAAACTGCTCCATCAGGAACAGATTGGGGTCGGCCACGTCGGGGGACCTGGCCACCTCCGTGGGTGCGGTGCCCGAAAGGAAGACCTCTTCAAATGCGTCCTGCTGTCCCTCGTAGGCTAGTAGGCCGGACGCCGGGTCAATCCGAGCCCTGATCACGCCACTCGGCATGGCGAAGTCGGTCTCCTTCGGCGTCTGGTCTGCTGCGGACATGACGTCGATCCAGATCGGTAGCGCCGTTCTGGTGCCGGTCTCTCGCTTGCCGAGGGATCGCTGGTCGTCGAAACCCACCCACACTCCGGCGACGATCGAGGGCGAGTATCCTACGAACCAAGCATCGCGCGCCTCGTTGCTCGTGCCAGTCTTGCCGACCACCGCGCGATCGAGGCGCTGCGCTGGCGTGCCCGTCCCCTCAGTCACGACGCTTCGAAGCATGCTGGTCACGACGTACGCTTCATTGGGAGACATGACGTCACGAGCGGGCTCGTCGGCGGCCATTGGCACCTGCGCTCCCCCGGGCGCCACGATTCTGCTCACGATTCGCGTCGGCGCCCAGCGTCCACCCGCCGCAAACGTTGCGTAGGCATTCGCAAGCTCGATCGGCTTCACGCCGCTCGCCCCCAAAGCCAACGCCATGTCCTCTTCGAGCTTGGTGCTGATTCCGACTTGCCGTGCAAACTCCGCCACGTCTTGCACTCCGATCTCCTCGACCACTCGAATTGCAACCATGTTGATCGATCGAGCCAGCGCCTGACGCAAGCGGACGGCGCCCTGGTAGTTCCATTGCTCGTAGTTGCGTGGCTTCCATTCGTCGTACACTGCAGGCGCATCCACCACTAACGACGCCGCCGTGAACCGACGCGACTGAATCGCCCTCGCGTACACGATCGGTTTGAAGGTGCTGCCTGGCTGTCGAACCGCTTGTGTCGCCCTGTTGAAGCCACTGACGGCAGCAAAGCCTCCAATCAATGCCAGCACCGCCCGTGAGCGCGGCTCGATCACGACGACAGCGCCTTCGGGTCCGCGCTCGAGCCTGGCCATCGACGGGTCCTCGTCCGCGCCGAGCTGCGTAATCGAAACCGGCAAGAGGTCGTCCTTCTTTGCGAACGTTGACGCAGGACCGCGCTCGGGGTTGAATCGAACCGCATCGCGCATTCGCAGCACCGCCGGATGGCCGGCCACATCGAGCAGAAGCTTTTCGTCGTCTTCGTCGCGGCCTGTCACCCGCGCAATGTACGTACGTCCCATTCGCAGCGAGTCAGTCGGCTCGGTTGCTTTGGGCCCGTGCCTTCGTTTCGTACGACGAAGCGGCCCCTGATAGCCTTGCCGTTGATCGATCGCGCGAAGCCCACGTCGGAGGGCCTTCCGGGCCTCTCTCTGGAGTCCAATGTCGATCGTCGTGTGGACCTCGTAGCCGCCCTTGCCGAGCGCTTCGTCTCCGACTGCCGCGCGAAGTGCACGCTTGGCGATCGTCAAGACCTCCGGCGCGCTACCCGATCCATCGGC
>CAMYMX010000486.1 GCA_947259605.1 uncultured Polyangiaceae bacterium
AGCTCCGCGAGCGGATCCGGGCGATCTTCAAAGGCGGCGACATCGTGAAGGTGCTCGACGCGATTCCCGATGGCGAGGTGGCGGCCATGGCCAAGAGCTGGAAGCACGGCCTTCAACTGGCCACGCCGGTTTTCGACGGCGCAAGCGAGGAAGAGATCAAAGATCTGCTGAGGCTCGCGGGAGTGCAGGACAACGGTCAGACGGTGCTCTTCGATGGGCGTACCGGCGACGCATTCCACGAGGACGTCACTGTGGGCATCATGTACATGCTCAAGCTGCACCATTTGGTCGACGACAAGATCCACGCACGAAGCATCGGCCCCTACTCGCTCGTCACGCAGCAGCCGCTGGGTGGCAAGGCGCAGTTCGGCGGGCAGAGGCTCGGTGAGATGGAGGTCTGGGCGATGGAGGCTTATGGCGCCGCATATGCACTGCAGGAGTTCCTCACCGTCAAGTCCGACGATGTGCAGGGCCGGACCCGCATGTACGAATCGATTGTGAAGGGGGACTACCAGCTCGAAGCCGGACTGCCGGAGAGCTTCAACGTCCTCATGAAGGAGCTTCAGGCACTTTGCCTGAACGTCGAGTTGGTCGAGACCAGTCAAATGGGACGCAGGTCAGATGACGTCCTTGCCGCGGAGGAAGAGTAAGTCATGAAGGATATCTTCAGCTTCTTCGAAAAGCCGAAAGACCCGCTTGCGTTTTCGGCGATTCGCATTTCGTTAGCGTCTCCGGAGAAGATCCGCGAGTGGTCGCACGGCGAGGTTCGTAAGCCCGAAACCATCAACTACCGTACGTTCAAGCCAGAGCGCGACGGCCTGTTCTGCGCAAAGATCTTTGGGCCCGTAAAAGACTACGAGTGCATTTGTGGCAAGTACAAGCGCATGAAGCATCGCGGCATCGTCTGCGAGAAGTGCGGCGTCGAGGTCATTCAGAGCAAGGTCCGCCGTGAGCGGCTCGGTCACATCACCCTGGCCACCCCGGTTGCGCACATCTGGTTCCTCAAGAGCCTTCCGAGCCGCATCGGCGCGATTCTCGACATCACGCTCAAGGACCTCGAGCGCGTGCTCTACTGTGAGAGCTACGTCGTTCTCAATCCCAAGGAGACGGCGCTCGAGCGCGGTGAAATTCTCACCGAGGATCGCTACCACGACATGCTCGACGAGTATGGCGACGACGCGTTCGAAGCGCGCATGGGTGGCGAGGCCGTTCTCGAGATGCTTCGAGATCTCGACGTGCACGCCATGGCGGAGCAGCTTCGCTTGGATCTCAGGGAAGCCACCAGCGAAGCGAAGCGAAAAAAGCTTGCCAAGCGACTCAAGGTCATCGAGGCCTTCCGCGATTCGGGAAATCGGCCGGAGTGGATGATGCTTTCGGTGATTCCGGTGCTGCCGCCGGATCTTCGTCCCTTGGTTCCGCTCGATGGGGGGCGCTTCGCGACGTCCGATCTCAACGATCTTTACCGTCGCGTCATCAACCGAAACAATCGCCTCAAGCGGCTCATCGAGCTCAACGCTCCGGAGATCATCATCCGGAACGAGCGTCGCATGCTGCAGGAGGCCGTCGATGCGCTCTTCGACAACGGCCGTCGTGGCAAGACCATTACCGGTCCGAACAAGCGTCCGCTCAAGTCCTTGTCCGACATGCTCAAGGGCAAGCAAGGCAGGTTCCGTCAGAACCTTCTCGGCAAGCGAGTCGACTACTCCGGCCGTTCGGTCATCGTCGTCGGCCCGGCACTCCGTTTGCACCAGTGCGGCCTTCCAAAGAAGATGGCGCTCGAGCTCTTCAAGCCGTTCATCTACAACAAGCTCGAAGAGCGCGGCTATGTCACCACGATCAAGAGCGCCAAGAAGCTCGTCGAGAAGGAAAAGCCCGAGGTTTGGGACATTCTCGAAGAGGTCATCACCGAGCACCCGGTGATGCTCAACCGCGCACCGACGCTCCACCGCTTGGGCATTCAAGCCTTCGAGCCCGTACTGATCGAGGGCAAGGCCATCCGGCTCCACCCGCTCGTTTGCACCGCGTTCAACGCGGACTTCGACGGTGACCAGATGGCGGTTCACGTTCCCCTTTCGGTCGAGGCTCAGATGGAGACGCGCGTGCTCATGATGAGCACGAACAACATTCTATCACCTGCAAGCGGTCGGCCAATCATCAACCCGACGCAGGACATCGTTCTCGGGCTGTACTACATGACGCGCGAGAAGACTTTCGGTAAGGGTGAGTACCGGGACGGCCAAGAGAAGGAAGGTCAGTTCACGGGCATCTTTGCCTCGGCGGACGAGCTGCGGATGGCGTACGACCAGAACATGGTCGGCCTCCACAGCCGCATTCGCTATCGCTACAAGGGTAAGATCTACGACACCACCGTCGGCCGTGTGCTCGTAAGCGATGTCCTACCTCCGGGGATGGAGTTCCCGGCGGTCAACAAGGTGCTCGACAAGAAGTCGCTCAGCGCGCTCATCGACGAGTGTTACCGGGCCAGCCGCAATAAGAACACCGTTCTCCTCGCGGACCGCTTGCGCACGATGGGATTCGAGATGTCGACCCGAGCAGGAATTTCGATCTGCATGGATGACATGATCATCCCGGACTCGAAGAAAGACGTGCTTGCAGCAGCTCAGGAAGACGTCACTACCGTGGTCGAGCAGTATCAGGAAGGCCTGATCACCGACGGTGAGCGTTACAACAAGGTCGTCGACATTTGGGCTGAAGCTTCCGACCAAGTTGCCCGTGATCTGATGGAATCGATCGGCACCGACGAGGTCACGAATCCGGAGACGGGTGAGAAGTCTACACAACCGAGTTTCAACTCGATCTTCATGATGGCCGACTCGGGCGCTCGTGGCTCGAACCAGCAGATTCGTCAGCTGGCCGGCATGCGTGGTCTGATGGCCAAGCCCTCCGGTGAGATCATCGAGACACCCATCACGGCGAACTTCCGTGAGGGGCTGACTGTCTTGCAGTACTTCATCTCGACACACGGCGCTCGTAAGGGTCTGGCCGACACCGCCTTGAAGACCGCGAACTCCGGTTACCTGACGAGGCGTCTCGTCGATGTGGCGCAGGACGCCGTCATCACGGACTACGACTGCGAGACGCTCGACGGCATTTGGGTGAGCAAGCTCGAAGAGGGCGGTGAGGTGGTTACGCCGCTCGGTGAGCGCGTTCTGGGCCGAATCGCGCTCGAGGACATCACCGACCCCGTCACCGACGAAACGCTCGTCGAAGCCAACGAGGAGATCGACGAAGCGCGTGTGGCCCGCATCGAAGCCGCCGGTATCGAGCGGGTGTTGATTCGCTCCGTCTTGACCTGTCAGAATCGTCGCGGCGTTTGCGTGATGTGTTACGGCCGAGATCTCGGGCGCGGTTACGAGGTCAACATCGGTGAGGCCGTTGGCATCATCGGTGCTCAGTCGATCGGTGAGCCAGGCACTCAGCTCA
>CAMYMX010000487.1 GCA_947259605.1 uncultured Polyangiaceae bacterium
TAGGACCAGAACGCTTGCGCCGGTCAGCAGCGTGAGCTTATGGAAGGTCCTGCGGTAGAGCTTGGTTCGCATCGCCAGATCCCGGCCGGACCCTATCACGTCGAGGCCCGAGATACAGCGCCAGTGCCAGCGTCAGCTCCAGTGTCCGCGGCGGCCCTGTCCCGCTGCTCCAGTCCGCCGTCGATCAATCGCTGCGTCGTCTCCGTTACCTGACGGTGTAGCGTCGCCACGATTCCCGGATCGTCGGCCGCCTCCGGTCCGTAGGGCAGGCGGATTGGCTCGCCGACAATGTAGTGAAGCTCCGTTGGAAAGGGCAGGGCGCCGAGGCCCATGTAGATGGGCATGACGTACTTGTCGCCGAGCAGCTGTGAAATGAACCGACCGACACCGCTTTGTCGAACGCGGTCCTGGGACACGACCTGCACGTAGAGCTCTTCGTTGCCAAGCCCTGCGATTGGAATGATCGGCTTTTGCGCGCGCAAGGCGGTGCGAATGAAGCCGTGGCTGTTCTCCCATTGTAATCGATAGGCATCCTCCGGGCTGCTGAGCGCTTCCCTCGCGCCGCCCGGGTAGACCAGGACCAGTTGATCATCTTGTAGCAACCGAATGGTCGCCTTAGGCTCTCCTTCGATCGCGCCCATGCTGTGGGCAAGGTCGCGAAAGATCGGCAGCGCAAAGACGACGCGATCTCCGAGTGAACGAACGATTCGTCCCCTCCCTTCGAGGATGAGCCGGAGGAGAACGGGGAGGTCGATGCCGAAGTGTCCGTGGTTGGTCACGATGAGACCGCCTTCGTCGAGCGGAATGTTTTCGACGCCTTCGATGGTCGGCTGAAACCACTGATGCAGGAACGAAACCCGCTGCAGCAGGCGCTCGTAGGCGTCGCGATCGAGTGGTTGCGGGCTGGCTTGGCTCGGCTCTGTGATACGCATGCGCCCCACTCCTCTATGCGCTACGTTCCGCGCCTCATGCAACCCCTCGAATCGGTTTCCGGGCGGTACGGGCCCTATGGCGGACGCTATGTCGCCGAGACCCTCATGCCGGCGCTCGACGAGCTCACCCAGGCCTTCGAAGAAGCTCGGCGGGATCCGGCGTTTCAGGCCGAGCTCGCTTCACTTCTCCATCACTATGCCGGGCGCAAGACGCCAACCTATTTCGCCTCCCGGCTCAGCAAAGAGGTGGGCGCTCGGATCTGGCTCAAGCGCGAAGACCTCTGCCACACCGGCGCCCACAAGGTGAACAACACCATCGGGCAGATTTTGCTGGCCAAGCGGATGCACAAGACCCGGATCATCGCTGAGACGGGCGCGGGTCAGCACGGCGTGGCGACCGCGACCGCCTGCGCGCTGATGGGTTTGCCCTGCGAGGTGTTCATGGGGGCCGAGGATGTTCGCCGCCAAGCGCCCAACGTCCAGCGCATGGAGCTGCTCGGCGCGAAGGTGCACTCGGTCACCTCGGGTTCTGCGACGCTGAAAGACGCGATGAACGAGGCGCTGCGCGACTGGGTGACCAACGTGCGCACCACACACTACTGCGTCGGCTCGGTGGCGGGTCCGCATCCATATCCGATGATCGTGGCGTACTTTCAGGCGATCATCGGCTGCGAATCGCGCGGGCAGATGCTGGAGCAGGCCGGCAAGCTCCCCGATGCCGTTGTCGCCTGCGTGGGCGGCGGCTCGAACGCGATGGGCATCTTTGCCGGCTTCATCGATGACGAGGCGGTCCGCTTAATCGGGGTCGAAGCCGCAGGCGATGGAATCGCCACCGGTCACCACGCCGCGCCGCTCTGTGCAGGCGAAGTGGGCGTGTTGCATGGCGCGAAGAGCTACGTGCTCCAAACGGAGGACGGTCAAATCGTCGAAGCGCATTCGATCAGCGCGGGGCTCGACTACCCGGGTGTGGGTCCCGAGCACGCCTGGCTCAAGGACACCGGCCGTGCGACCTATACGGCGGTCACCGATGACGCCGCCCTCGACGCATTTCAGCAGCTATGCCACACCGAAGGCATCATCCCCGCGCTCGAAACGAGCCATGCATTTGCGTACCTTCCCACGCTGGCCAAAGAGCTCGGGCCGGACGCGGACATCTTGGTCTGCCTGTCCGGGCGGGGTGACAAGGACCTCGAGACGGTCATCGAGAAGCTCGCGGAAAGGGGCTGACCGGGATGGGCCGCATCGCTGACGCGTTCGAGAACGCTCGAAATGAGAATCGCGCCACCCTCGTGATCTACCTTTGCGTCGGGGATCCGGACCTGAACGCGACCGTGGAGTTGGTGGTGGCCGCGGCCGATTCGGGCGCCGACGTCATCGAGCTCGGGGTGCCATTCAGCGATCCGACCGCCGATGGGCCGGCGATTCAACGTGCTGCGGAGCGATCTTTGCGTGGCGGAACGACGCTCGCCAACGTGCTCGAAACGGTGCGCGTGATCCGTGGCCGTACCGACGTGCCGATTCTGCTCTTCGGCTATTACAATCCGATTCTCGCCTACGGTGAGCAGAAGCTCGTCGATGACGCGGCAGATAGCGGCGCCGACGGATTCCTCGTCGTCGATCTCCCGCCCGAGGAAAGCGCGGGGCTCCGAGAGCCGGCGATCGCGAGAGGCCTCGACTTCGTTCCCCTCGTCGCCCCTACGAGCGACCCGCATCGCATCAAGCAAGCAGGGGACATGGCGACTTCGTTTATCTACTACGTATCGATGACCGGTGTGACCGGCTCGACGGCCACCGATTTGGCAAGCGCTTCCAAACGGGCGAGCGCATTGCAGCGGGAGCTTGCGCACCCCCTCGCGGTCGGCTTCGGTGTGAAGACCAAAGCAGACGTAGCGACCGTCTCGCCGCACGCGGATGGTGTCGTGGTCGGTAGCGCTGTGGTTCAAGCGATCGAGGCCGCAGCTAGCACCGATGAGGCGGTGGCGGCGGTCCGCGCGCTGGTCTCCGAGCTGGCCGGGGGCCTCGGGCGGCAATGATGGCCTTGAATTGGCTGTCGTACGACGATACTGTCCGTCCATGTCCCCTGTAGATGTCATTTCAGCCAACCTTCCGATTCTCCGCGAGCTCTGCGACCGTATCGGTCAGCTCGAGCTCGCACAGAAGGTCGGCGTCTCGCGCCGAACCATCGCCCGCATCGAGAAAGCAGAAGTCGCGGACCCCGGAGTCGACCTGATGACACGAATCGGATCGGAGCTTGGCGTGACCCTTCCGGTGCTCACCGAGCGGACGCTGCGCGCCGTCACGCTCGCGCTGCCGGAGGATGTTTGCACCCTCCTGGCGTCTCCTGAAGGCCCACAAACCCTCGAAGCCATGATCCGCGCCGCAAGACATCCCCGCTGAGCTGCCAAGCCGCGAACCGCGTCAATCTTTGGGTTTCCTCACTCTAGCCAAGCTGGTCGTCGCGGCCTCGGCGATGGCTTTCCTCAGCTCATCATCCTCAACGCGGCTCAGCGC
>CAMYMX010000488.1 GCA_947259605.1 uncultured Polyangiaceae bacterium
AAGCCGCTGGCAAAGACCTCTGGCTCGACCGGTTGAACGAGGAAAAGGGCTTGGATCACGTGTCCAACAAGAAGCTGCTTCATCTCGAGCAGGTTCTCGAGGCGGTCAGCAAGAAGGTCGGCTCGCGCGACAAGCTCATCGGCGAAATCGCCAAGCTTCAGGGTCGGACCAAAGACGACGACTACAAAGCCCGTCTGGGCGAGGAGTCTACACCGGCCTTGTGGGATCGGTTCCAAGCTGTACAATCGAGCAAATCCGGCTAGCCGGGTTCGAGTTGAAGCACCGCCATGGCATGGCGCCGTGTTGGCTGCACAGCGAAAGAGTTGACCATGAGTAAGAGACTGTTCTGCGGGGGCCTCGCCTGGGCCACGACCACTGAAGACCTGGAGGAGGCGTTCGCACCGTTCGGCGAGGTCACCGATGCAAAGGTCGTGTCCGATCGTGAAACTGGACGCTCCCGCGGCTTCGGGTTCGTGACGTTCACCACGGAAGAGGCGGCGGCAGCAGCGCGCGATCAGATGGACGGTGCCTCGCTTGGCGGCCGGACCATTCGCGTCGACCTCGCGCGTGAGCGTCAGGGCGGTGGCGGTGGCGGTGATGGCGGCGGTTACCGGCGCTAAACGTTCACCGCTGTAGCAGGCCGAAGTACCACGAGAGGATCGCGTCTCCGGCGAGCAGGTACTCTAGGGCTGCAAGCGCGAGAAACGGTCCAAACGGAAGCTTGAGCTGTCCGACTCGGCTCGTGTCCGGCTCCTCTGGCGCTTCGACGATTTCGCCCTCGATGACGCGTTCGTCGATGTCGGGCGTGAGCTTCCGTCCGGTCAGCAGTGCAAAGGCTGTGAAAACCAGCCCTTGCAGGGAGCCCGCGACGACGCTGAACAGCGCGCCCTTCCATCCGAGAAACGCGCCGATCATCAAGAGGAGCTTCGAGTCGCCTTCGCCCATGCCCCGGCGTCCTGCGATGTGCTCGTAGCCCCAAACGAACACCAACTGCACGAACAAATAGGCAGCACCTGCTCCGACGGCAGAGGACCAGAGCCCTGGCTCCGTGCGAAACGGCGCGGTCATGAGGCCGAGGGCCGCAACGGGAAGGCTCACCTCGTCCGGGATTTCCATCCACTCGAGGTCGACGAACGTGGCGATCAACAGACCGCCAGCGAACACGAAATACAGGATCGTCTCAATCGTTGCGTGCAGCAGCAAGGTGCCTGGCGCCGCTCGCACGATCCAGAGCTCCGCGATCGCAACGCAGAGGATCGCGGTCAGAAGCTCGACGAGGGGGTAGCGCGGCGAAATCGCGGTGCCGCAACAGGACGCCTTCCCACGCAGGAAAAGCCATCCCAAGATCGGCACGTTGTTCCAGGCTCGGATCGGCGCGCCGCAGCCTGGGCAGTGGCTCGGCGGGCGCACGACCGACATACCCCGCGGCCAACGGTAGATTGCGACGTTGAAGAAGCTGCCCCAGGCCGCGCCCCAAGCGAAAGCCACGAGCCATACGAACCAGCGCGCTACCTCCGATGCAAGCATCCGCCCATGCTACCAGCGAAAAGGGGACAGTCCCCTTTTTGCGAGGACCCGGAGTCGACTCGATACCTCGCGCCCGCTACAAAAAGGGGACTGTCCCCTTTATCGGCCCCAGCTTGCGGGGCGGGGGTGGGAATGCGATTCAGATGCACGACATGACAAAGGACGCAACCAGGGCCGCGCTTCGCGACTGCAAGCGAATGGTCGTCAAAATCGGCAGCAGCGCGCTCTGTGCCGACGGGGGCCGGTTCGCGCAGGTGGCCGAGCAGGTGGCGACTCAGGTGAGGGCAGGGCGCAAGGTCGTGCTCGTCTCCTCGGGCGCCGTCGCACTGGGCAGGGAGAGGCTCGGGCTGAGCGAGCGCCCGAAGAAGGTTTCCCTGCTTCAGGCTGCCGCCGCTACCGGGCAGTCCCTGCTCATGCGGGCTTACGAAGACGCGTTCGAGCCGCTCGGGATCCACGTCGCGCAGGTCCTGCTGACCCACGATGCGGTGACGGACCGGGATCGTTACTTGCATGCGCGCGAAGCCATCGACGAGCTCCTCAAGCTCGGCGTCGTTCCGATCATCAACGAGAACGATACGGTGTCGATCGACGAGCTTCGGTTTGGCGACAACGATCAGCTTGCCGCGATGGTCTGCACGCTCGTCGGAGCGGACCTGCTGGTCCTGCTGAGCGACGTCGTCGGCATCCTCGACGACCAGAACGCACGCGTTTCGCTCGTGTGCGACGTCTCGGACATCGAGGCCTTCATCAAGCCTCCCGAGAGCGATATCGGGCTTGGCGGGATGCAGTCGAAAGTCGAGGCCGCCCGCCGGGCCACGCTTCACGGCTTGCCGGTCGTCGTCGGTCCCGCGGCAGCGCCGGGCTTCCTCAGCGCCTTGATGCGGGGGGACGACGTGGGCACGCTTCTGCTGCCTGCGGGCTCACCCCTGCCGAGCCGGAAGCATTGGATCGCGTACACGCTCAAGCCGCGCGGCCGCATCGTGGTCGACGCCGGGGCTTGCCACGCGCTCGAGAAGCGCCATTCGAGTCTCTTGCCGGCAGGAGTCGTTTCGGTCGCCGGTTCATTCAAGGTTGGTGACGCCGTATCGATCGTCAACGAATCGGGAGCGGAGCTTGCGCGCGGCCTGGCGAGGTATGGCGCCGCCGAGGTTCGCATGCTGGCAGGCGGACGCAGTCACCAGATCGCCGAGCGAATCGGGAGCCACACCGGCGACGAAGTGGTGCACCGGGACGATATCGTTTTAACCAAGAATGGCGATTGAGCAGCCCGGCTCCCGCTTGGGGGAAAAGGTGCTACCGTCACGGGCTATGAGCGATGACCTGACCGCGCTCGTGACGGGCCTAGCCCGGCGAGCCAAAGACGCCTCGCGCGTGCTTGCCAACGCAACGACGGCGCAGAAGAACGCCGTCTTGCACCGGGTTGCCGAAGCGCTGCGCGGCGAGGCTGGCGATCGCGTGATCGAGGCGAACGCGCGAGACATGGTCGCGGCCGAACAGATGGGGCTCTCCAAAGCGATGCTCGATCGCCTTCAGCTCGATCGAAAGCGTCTCGACGGCGTCGCCGACGGCCTCGAACAAGTTGCCGCGCTTCCGGATCCGGTCGGCACTGTCGTCGAAGAACGCGTTCTCGACAACGGCCTCCGGGTCGGAAAGATGCGCGCACCGCTCGGGCTCATTGGGATCATCTACGAGTCCAGGCCGAACGTGACGGCGGATGCGGCTTCTCTTTGCCTCAAAAGCGGCAATGCCGTTTTGCTTCGAGGCGGCAAGGAAGCGTTTCACAGCAACACGGCGATCGCCGAAGTCTTCACCGAGGCGCTTGCGGCGGAGGGCCTGCCCCCGGAAGCTGTCACACTTCTGCCTACCACCGATCGACAAGCGACTTTGGTGATGATTGGTCTTGATGGTA
>CAMYMX010000489.1 GCA_947259605.1 uncultured Polyangiaceae bacterium
ACCTTGCTGCATTCGCAGGGCCTTTGTTCTCATTGTTGTGATTTGCGACGATTGCCGGCGCTGAGACATCTAATCTACCAGAGCTCTCCCCGCCTCTGCTTGCCGCTGGCGCTTCGGCCGCCCCTGGAGCGTAGTCAGAACAAGGGCCCTGTCCGCGCTGTGAGTCACGCGACATAATATCTAGTACCGCGAAATTGAGCTCTCAACGTGAGCATGATGGGCTAAGTGAGCAGCGCTCTGTTAGGCGGCGCCCCTCGGCCTGTACCAGGTTTCGCACCATGCGAGGCATGAGCTGGTGCAGGTCTGCTCACCGCGTTTGTCGCGCCACACGCTGCCCGAGGCACGTTTCCCATTGACCCGTAGACTCGCGGAGTTAGCGGGGAAGAACGTGGTCTGGTGTCCGATCGGACGGCCCCGGTAACCCGGCTCCGTGGCAAAGTTGAAAGGCGGCCAGAAGCCTGACCAAGTGAGCTGGGCGTCGCCCGTACTCCAGCGCACGGATTCGGACGTCGTCGAAGGAGGGCTCCCATCTCGCTCGAACGTGGCGGAGCTGAGCGGCAAACTCGTGTCGCCAAACGGCGCGTGCAAAAAACACTCAACCTGCTCTTGCAGGAACCGAGCAAGCTCGGCGTTGTCGGTGAAGACCCTGGGACCCTCGACCAAATCGGTGTCGAGCAGCAGAGCATGACCCGAGCCGACCTCGGACCAGAAAACGCGCCAATGGCTAGCCCAGTGGCTGCGCGTCTTACCGCCGTCATTGCTGAGCCCAACGAAAGAATTCTCGGCAGCGATAGTGATCTCGTGGGGGTTGACGCGGAGTTCCATCGGTTCGAGCACAGGTATCGTAGGAAGGTGGCGTCCACCTGTCGAGCCTGTGATTCGGTAGCAAGCGTTTGGCATGACCCCTCCGCGGTCGTCTGGGCACAAAGGATGCTGACCCGAAGGCCGCATAGGCTAGCGGGCGAGAACAACACCAGTGGAACACGACACGCCCCGCCTGCCGGGACCCTTCCGACCCCGGCAAGCGCGGCGAGGAGGAGCGCTAGTTCTCCTCTTCCTCGGCCCACCGAATTTGCAACCCTGTGCCGGGGTCCCTCGGGAAGAAGTCGAGCAACAAGTTGATGGAGCCGTCTCGGTTCTTGAAATCGACTCCGATGCGGGGGCCCGCACCCTCACCCCACCTGACATTTCAATCTTGGAGAGACGTCTGACGACTGAGTTTGGTTTTGACACTAGGCTCTCAGCTTGAGGCCGATGGGCTGCGAGAGCAGGTGGGACTCGCCGGTTTCAGTTGCCGACCCAGTCGAGGTACTGGCGCCGATCCGATTGGATTGCGCTTTGCGCCGCGGGCTCGCGCGGATCGATCCCTGGTCGCCGTCGCGGACTTTGGTGTTGACCACGGCGCACTTAGGTCGCGGCTGCGGTTGCGGTGTGGTGGCCGGGACATTGTGGTATCCGTTCGGCATGGCAAGAGGATTCTTCTCGCAGGGGGTTGTGGTCCTTCTCGACAAGGGCGTTGCGATCACCGAGTTACAACCGCTGCTGGCCGACTACGAGATCGCTCGCAAGGTGGAGGCTGGGGACACGCCTGAGTTCGGAGGTCCATCGCTTCTGGTGAGCTATCGACCCGAGGTCAACGGCTACGTTTCGGTGGATGTCTGGGACGGACCATGGCCGGACCATATGGGCGACTCCAAAGGCGATGCGATGCTCTTCACAGCCTGGTCGATGGGGCACTTCTGTCCGTTGGCCTACCCAGGAGGATTACAGCGGGCTGCTGTGCAGGCGTGGGGCTGGGAAGATGCGAGGGTTGCGGTGGACAAGCACAAGGCGGCCGTTCGCCTTCGGCTGAGCTACGTCTTCGGTATGGGTGACGATGCGAAGGTCTTGCCCGAGGACTGTGATCCCCAGCATGAGCTGAGCTTTCTCTTGGGCCTGGCAGGGGCGCTGCTCCAGCACCCCGCAGCGCTGTGCTACTTCAACCCGAACGGTGAAGTGCTCACATCGGCGGAGATGCTCCGGGAGACACAGGACTATCACACGGCGGAGGATCTCCCGCCGCTCAGCCTGTGGTGCAACGTTCGCCTCTTCAACCTATCGAGCGAGTGGGCGGTGATGGACTGCGTCGGCAACTGGCAGCTAGAGATGCCGGATCACGAGGTCGCCTACCCGACCGGCCTAGTGGACCCAGGTGACGTGGACTACTTCATCCGCAACGTGTCTCTCTACATCTTGAAGAACGGCCCCGTGGTGAAGAACGGCGACACCATGGACGGCCCAGGAGATCGGCGCTGGCAGGCGCGCCAGTTCGACGCGGGGCTCAGTGACCCTCCCAGAGAGTTGCTCCGGTGACTTCCTAGCGGCATCGACTCAGTGCCCGAAGTGCTCCTCGGCGAAACCACCGTTGATGAAGAACCCGCTCAGCCGCCAGCGAAGAACCCCTGGTGGAAGGTCTGGTAGGAGAGGCTTCACCCGCCGCTCGGCAAGCAACACGACGTTCGCCGCTGGGCGCTGCCTGATTCCCCGCAAACGTGGTCGAGCTCTATGCCGTGAACCCGGACGGCACCGGTTTTCAGAAGCTCAACGCACCACTTCCGGTGGGCCAAGTGGTGGACGACTTCGTCGTGGGGAGATAGCCGCCACAAACGTGACCCACTTCGACGAGGCGAACGTCTCCATCGGGCAAGGCAGCCTCGTCAGCGTGTAGATCGACGACGTGAAACGCGACGGGCCGGCCTGCGCCAGGGCCCATCCGATCGCAGAGCTCTTCACCACCCTGCCCGCTTGCCGAGACCCTTCCGATCCCGGCAAGCGCGGCGAGGAGGAGAACTAGTTCTCCTCTTCCTCGGCCCACCGAACCTGCAACCCCGTGGCAGGGTCCCTGGGGAAGGAGTCGAGCAACAAGTTGATCGAGCCGTCCCGGTTCTTGAAACGCACCCCGATGCGGGACCAAAAGGCCTTTTCTTGGCCTGGGCGTTCGACGATGCCGAATAGTGTGCGGTGTGTCACCAGAACTGCGACGCCCACGTCGACCCGGACGACGGCACCCGCCAAGGCCGCCCAAGTGACCATCGTCCGGTGTTGGTGGAGATCAGCTGAGGGCGGCCGGCTGTGAATGACAAGTACGGGGTCTCCCGCGCAAGGTGTGCGGAGGAGCGTTTGCTGGCGCGTCTCGAGCGGTCCCGCGTGCCGCGTCCCCGGCGATGCCGAAACGGTAAGCGTGTCGCCGTGCGCGATGAAGGAGCTCGAAGGCTGGCTGTGGTGCGCTTGGAATGAGTTGTGCCGTCCAACCTGCTAGGACGAGCGCGACTGAAGGAGGACGTCATGACGGCAGAGACGATTCGGTTTGTTCTGGGGTGGGCTGCGCTGATCAACCTTGGGATCTTGTTGTTCTGGTTTGGGTTCTTGGT
>CAMYMX010000490.1 GCA_947259605.1 uncultured Polyangiaceae bacterium
CTCAGCACCGCGCAACTTCGCTTCCGAAATGGTTCCTTCGAAGCGATAGCGAAGCTCGAAAGGAAGGCTCAGGACCCATCTACGCAGCAACCACCACCTCCATCGGCACCCCAAACTCCACGGGACAACGCTGTGCGTATCCGGCCCCCGCAACCAAATCAAAACGAGCAGTTAGCGATCATGCGCTTCCTGCTCGTTTTTTTCGTTTTGACGCGTATTTGTCATTAGCAATGTCAACGTGAGGCCAAACGCTGTCTGCATCGCGCAGGAACGATCAATTTTCCAAGTCTTTTTCGCGACTCAGGTTCGACGATCGCGCGACCTTCCGGGTGCATAGCCCGAAGGTCGGACGGAACACTATGTGGTGCGATTCGCGGGAGACGAGACGCTCGAGTTCTGCGACCTTCGGGCAGAAGACCCGAAGGTCGCGGACCGGACCGGTACTCGTGTATCGGGCATCCGAGCCCAGCGGAGTACGAGCGCCGGCAGGCTTCAGGAACGACTTACGCAGCTTAGGAAACCTGTCCGTGGAGATGGGGGAAGATCACACTTCTGTACGCGCGTCGCGCCGGCTGCTCATTACCCGCTCATTTCGCATTCGCAGCCAACATCTCGGTATAGCGTCGCTGCATTTCCTCGGGCGAGACTGCCTCGGGGGAACCTGTCCCGAGGTGTGGAAACGTCAGCCATGATGCGCTCGGCGAGGTTTTGAGGAGGCACAAGCAGGAAATGATCTCAGATAGTCATCCGTGGAGGCGGTGGGAATCGAAAACATCCGCTTTCGCAGCGCTTCGGCATTCCGAAGAACTACATGTCCATCGGCACTCCGGGCGACCACATTCCGTATGGAATCGAAGAACTTGGCAGCGTCCGCGTGGTCCTTGGAAAGGCGACGCTCTACCGAGACGGGCACGACATCAACGGTTTACGCTGAAGGGTCTCGGGGATACGCTCGACCGTCATGACGAAGGCCAATCAGAGTGAGCTTGTTGTTGTTCCGCCGCGAACGCGCTTCCCCTCGGTCTTTAGCCAGGCACCCGCGAGCCGCGCGGCCGCATGGACCCTTGCGGTCCTGATCTCATGGCCGATCGGTATGCGTGTCGGGGGACAGGAGCTTCCCGGCATCCCAGTCACGGCGATCGAAGAGCCAGCCGCGGCGCTCGAGCCCACGAGCTCGGACGCGATCGCTTCCCGCCGCACACTGGTTGTCGCAGAGCTGCGAACTCTCGAAGAAACCCTCAATAGCGCGGACCCCGCAAACGTGAAGCAATTGCTAGCGGTTCGCGAGCGGTTGCGAGAAATCAGCGAGTTGCTCGAAAAGCAGGCTGCACTCGTGTCGCGCACGGCTCCTGTCGAGGCAATGCCGCCAGCGGCCCTTGAGGCGCCGTCGGCCTATGCCTTGAATGCTTTGTACGAAACGCAGTTCGAACAGCGGCAAGGAGACGGCAAGCCCGAAGACCTCTTGGCTGCAAGTCGTGAGGCGCTCGCGGCCGCCAAAGCAAAGCTCGCCGCCTCCGAGACAGAGCGTCGAAGGGCACGCGCCGAGCTCGAGGACGCACCGGCCAGCGCGAAGCCGACCGCCACGAACAGCCTCGAGCTTCGTGAACTCGAAAGCCGCGTCGCGCAAGAAGAAGTGTATCTGCGCCGGGCCGAGACGAGCGCCGCGCAACGTGCCGCGGAAGATCCTGCGGTCGCCGAGCTCGAGGAGCGAATTGAGGCGATGCGAGGCGCGCTGGCGCGGGGGGAGGGGAGCTCGACGTCCGGCTTCGCCGCGCTGGCAGAGCATGCGGGAGAGCTTCGGCGAGGGCGCGAGTCGACCGAGCGACGCTTGGCGACGGCGGAGCTCAACCTCGAGGCCGCACAGAGCCGCTACGTGCGACAACCGGAGCCGTCAGCGGAGATGCTCGAACAGATCGAATGGCTCACCGCTCGGCGCGATGCATTGCGCCAAGAGATTGCCTTGGCTGATTCACAGCTCGAGCGACTCCACTCACAGCGTGCGATATGGGACTACTGGGAATCGTTGCTTCGGGGCGAGGGCTCTCGAGAGGAGCTCGAAACTTGGAAGACGGAGGTTCGTGAGCGAGTTGCTGCCTTCGAGCAAGGGGAGCTTCAGCTTGTGGGGCGCGCTTCCGATCTGCGACTCCGACTCGACAAGATCGAAGGCCAGCTCTCGGAGGTGCCAGAAGGTTCGACTCTCCATGGCGTCCTCGGGGCAGAGCTAGAGACGCTGTCGCGTTTGCATCGGAAGCAACGAGAGGAAGCCGCCGCCTTGGCCGCGGACCGCCGTACGTCGGAGCGCGTCCTTGCGGACATCAATGACCGCACGGGGCACGTCGACCCCTTGGAGTACGCGGCGCTCGTCGTGGAGGCGGCCCGAAGTATGTGGAAGTATGAGATCACGACCGTCGACGACGCGCCCATCACCGTGGGTTCACTCGTTCTGGCGCTTCTGCTCCTCGTGATCGGCATGTGGGCGGCGCGCCGAGGCTCGAGTCTCGTCGGGCGTGCCTCAAAGAAGCGCTTCAAACTCGACGCAGGCGCGGCTCATGCCCTTCAGACGCTTTCTTTCTATGCGTTTCTCGTGGCGTTCACCTTGCTCGCGCTGCGCGCCATTCACTTCCCGCTCACCGCCTTCACCGTCCTCGGCGGTGCACTGGCGATCGGAATCGGATTTGGAAGCCAGAATGTGATGAACAACTTCATCAGCGGTCTCATTCTGATGCTCGAGCGGCCGGTTCGTGCCCTTGATGTGGTCGAGGTGGATGGCAACCACGGCACGATCGAGAAAATTGGCGCACGTAGCACACAGATTCGCTCTACGGACGGACGCCACATCATCGTACCCAACAGCTTCTTTTTGGAGAGCAACGTGGTCAACTGGACTCTCTCCGACGATCTCATTCGCGCCAAAGTCGGCATTGGCGTGATCTACGGCTCGCCGACTCGCCTGGTCGAGGAGCTTATACGGAAGGTCATTCAGGAAGATGACCAGGTCCTGAAGATCCCAGAGCCGATCGTCGTGTTTGACGAGTTCGGCGACAACTCCCTGAATTTCGATGTCTACTTCTGGGTGAAAGCCCGCTCTCCGATGGCGGTGCGCAGGGTACAGAGTGGTGTCCGTTTTCGGATCGACGACCTATTCCGCGAGAACCATCTCGTGATCGCGTTCCCTCAGCGCGATGTCCACATTGACAGCGCAACGCCGCTGGAGGTGCGAATCCTCGGCGAGGACGGACCCACGACGTCACAGTCGAAACGGGAAGCGACTTAAAGAGAGGGAAGAACCTTGTTTCAGAAACATGACCCCGAAGCGCACGTTACAGACGGTCATCGAGGAGCGGAAGCTTCCCACACCGATCAGACGCCACCCATTCGCCTCGAGACAGCTTTGCTGGGGTTAGTC
>CAMYMX010000491.1 GCA_947259605.1 uncultured Polyangiaceae bacterium
AGTGCCCGAATCCACACCGATTCTCAGGCGAAGATCGCAGCGACTCGCGCGAGAGGGCGCTGCGATCTTTGCGGCACGAACCGAGTGAATTCGGGATGTTACGAGGGGGGAGAGTGTCCCCTTGCGGCTCGTGTGGGCGAGATCTGTCTGCCGATGTGCTGAACTACGTCGGGGCGCCTCAGCAACAGGTCGCTAAACGCTTGGGCTGGCATGCACAAGACGAGCGCATCGCTTTCAGCCTCGACGCTGAACGGCAAAGGTCTGCGGGTCAGGATCGACTCTTGGCCGAGGGCCTGTCCGAGCTCCATGGAGCCGATGAAAGTCCCATCTGGCTTCCTTGCGAGGATGCGACCGTGGAGGGGGAGGTACACACCGTCGGAGACCGTGCCCGCCTCGACAAGCTTGGTTCCTGCGGCAGCGCGGCGCACTTCGAACAGGCGAGCGATCTCCGTTCGAGTGCTTTCGTCGAATACGGTGAAGATGGGACTGGTTCGAAGCAGCGTCGCGACCAGACGACGGCACAGGATCTCTTGCAGCACCTCCTCAAAAGAAGGATGTTGTTCGACCAGCCGGTCGAGAAGAGGCTTGCCGATTTGAAGCACGCGAGCGGGACCGCACGCGATGACGTCCTCACCGAAGCTCACGTTTGACAGCAGGGACGAAACCCCGGCCACGTCTCCTTCGCCGAGAAGGAGGCTTTGCGTATCGGTCCCTCGCTGTTCGACGGCGTTGCCTTGGATGAGCACGTAAAGCGCGTCCGCCGCTGTACCCTCAGTCACGAAGCGCTGCCCGTCCTCGGCGTCGATCAGTGTCGATTTCCTCACCAAGGCGTCCAGAATCTCCTCTGGTATGTCCGCGAATAAGAGCATCGAGGGAAGCTGGGCAAGTGTCCCAGGACATGGGCGCTCACTGACCCGAGGCTCGGGCGGTGGTGGCCTTCGGGCAAGCTCGACTTCCGTGAAGTGGAGCCTAGCGTCTTCCGTCGTCTCGGTGGGCGGGGTCTCGAGCTCGGTGTTGAGCAGTTCGTCAGCGGTCACTGCGACGTTTCGGTTTTGATGGTGCAGTGTTCGCGCCGCCTGGGGATCAACTCGTTCGAAGACCGCGTCTTTGGTCGGGTCGATCGACCAGATGACTTTCGCCATCGCAGCGGCCCGGGCGACAAAGCCCTTGGCCGCGTAGAGCTCGACGCAACGCTCGTAAGCGCACACCGCATCGGCTTTGCGCCCCATTCGCTGCAACAAGTCGCCCTTGCGGTGTGGCCACCGCGGCTCATGCGGGTTTCGCTCCTCGATGAGCTCGTAGAGATCGAGTGCCTGATTAACCCTTTGGGCGCTGAGCGCTTTCTCGAGCTCCGCGCGAAGGTTCGTGGTCCTGCTGCGACGTCCTAGCATGTTGACCCCTGGGGAAGAAGGTTCACCCATTAGGGTAATGGCCGGACGTCGGAAACCCAAACTTCGTCAAAAAAACGAATAAAATTAGGCACTTGGCACGGCCAGTCGGCGAGGAGCCAATTGGGCTCAGAAGACCAGCGCGCCCTTTGGAATGTCCCACTGCAAGCGGCGGCCGTATTGGCTGCGCCGGATGTCGCGCTGCACGAGTCCAGGCGCAGTACGCAGGCGAAGCCGAGTGCACTCACGACTTCAACCTTGGCAACGCTTCCAAGGATCCCGGCGTGAGGGCATTCTCGGCTTGGTGGGCTGTGCGATCCCTAGAGCATCAGGCCACCGCTGCTCTGCAGCACCTGGCCGGTGATCCACGAAGCGTCTTCGCTTGCCAAGAACGCCACGGCTCTGGCGATATCCTCGGGCCGGCCGAGGCGACCGCGTTGAGACGAATGCCTTGCGGTCCGAGCTCCGCGGCCAAGGCCGAGGTGATTCGCTCGACCGCTGCCTTCGTACCCGAGTACGCCGACGCACCGGGCATCGATGCCTCGGCAAGGGTCGACGAGATGTTGACGACAGCGCCGCCGCTCTTGGCCAGATGCGGAATCGCCTCGCGCGTGGTGATCAAGAGACCTCGTACGTGGACCGAGAGAGTCTGTTCGAGGGCGTCGTCGTCGAGCTCGACCAGTGGCGCCAACGTTCCCACGCCCGCGTTGTTGACCAGGATGTCCAGGCGGTCGAACTGCTCGATGACAAAACGAACCGCAGCGGCCGAAGCACCTTTCTCGGTGACGTCTGTGGTGACGTAGCGCACCGCGTCCGGGTGCTCGCTGGCGAGCTGCCTGAGAGGCTCTTCGCGACGGCCGGTGACGACTACCTTGGCTCCTTCGGCGACAAGAGCTTCGGCTACCGCTCGACCAATACCGGTTCCTCCACCGGTGACGAGTGCAACTTTGCTAACGAAACGTGACATGACTTGTTGTCCTTTGTTGACGGAGAATCGGTGACCGAAACGCTGTTCTTGATCGAATGCTCGAGTACGAATTCTGCGGGAGTGGGGCTCAGGTCGAATCACCGGGTGTTTCGACAACCCGCGCGCGCAGAGCCCGAACCGTTCGGCCTGCAGCTCGCTCGTTCTCTCGACTGAAAACCGACGATGGCAGTGGCAGGTCGGGGTCCACGTAAATCCTGAAGTCGATCTCCGTGCGGGCGCCGTCATCGGTCGGGGTGAGCTTGAAGCTCGCATCGAAGGCGTCGATGTTGCCGTCCATGAGGCGGCCTGCGACCACGCGCGAGACCCCGTCCTGGGGACGCTCGGCGAGATCGAGCTGCCCGTAGAGCGTGTACATGCCCTTGGCGACGCTGACCTCCATGTAAACCATGGCCCGGCTCCCGCGCTGTGCGAGCACCTTGGACTTGGTGAAGTTGGGCATGAACCGTACGTAGTTGGCGTAGTCGAGCACGATCTGGAGCACCTCCTCGATCGGTCTGTCGACGACGATGACCGCCTGCCCCGTCGCAATGTTCGAACCTTCCACGGGGATCTGCGCGGTGAATATCCCCGCGTTTTCCACGTGTGCCTCCACAGCGGCGGCGTGGCTTGGCATCAGACCGAGGGCTGACGCGGAGACGAGGGCCCCGGTCAGAACGACTTGAGGCGTCGTGCGTCGAATGGTTTGGAATGTGTTCTGCACGGCTAGTCTCCCGAAGCTCCCAGGTTGAATCGATCTCTCGAGGTGGGGCCTTCGCACATTAACTACCGCTCGGTAGTAAAACGTCAAGGCATTTTGCTACCGAGGGTTCCAATATTGTGTCATGTGTCTATGGTATGGGCATGAGCGGCGCGAATATGCGGTCCCGAGGCCGGCCACGGCTCTTCGACGAAGATGCCGTTTTGGACGAATTGACCGCGCTTTTCTGGCGAAAGGGGTACTCCCAGACCTCGATGGCCGATCTCGTCGACGCCAGCGGCGTCCACAAATCGAGCCTCTACAGCACCTTCGGCACCAAAGAAGAGCTGTTCG
>CAMYMX010000492.1 GCA_947259605.1 uncultured Polyangiaceae bacterium
GTGGCTCGTGTTCGGTACGTAGGGACCGAACCTCGCGGCGCACGACGCGTATGCGAGCCTCGCGGCGTTGTATCCCTGTACTGCCTCCGAGCAGTTCCACTGTGGCGGCCTGGCCTCACTCGACGGAACGACGGCCAGGAGTCAGGCCCTCTTCTGGCTTCGCTTTACGGTGCCTCGGTGCGGCAGCGTGTGGCGACAGGTCCCCGCCGGGGTCAGCGGGTCGAGCGACTGGGAGACCGTATCGACGTGGAGGACGTCGCGATCTCACAGGGGACGAGGTGCTCCAGTGTGGCCGGTGTGAACCTGCATGCCAACGTGTGCGTGCCGGCGAATGATCGTCGTCGTCTGGAGCGCCTTAGCCGTTATGTGGCGCGCCCGCCGATCGCGACCGAGCGTCTGGAGCAACGGTCGGACGGACGGTTGCTCTATCGATTGAAGCACCGCTGGCGGGACGGAACGACTCACATGGTCTTCACGCCGATGGAACTCATGGAGAAGGTGGCGTCATAGTGCTGGGTATCTCCCCTAGCGCGGAAACAAAGGGGTTTGGTTCGTGGGCGCCGGTATTCCTGGGTAGGTTCGCTTCGTTCGGATTCGGTCGAAGAGCTCGCGCACCGCGGGCCTATCGAGATCTTCGCGTCGCAGCACCCATGGCCCACGACTCACAGGGTGGAGTGCCTCGATCTGACCAGCTTCAATGTACCGGCGAACGGTGAGCGGCGTGACTCCCACGTACATTGCGGCCTCTCCGAGTTTCAACCATCCCTCCTCTTGCTGCCGGGCGTGATTGTAGACCGGGATCTGGTAGCTTCGGCGGACGTCCTTTACCCTCGAGCGTGTCCACACGCGGCCCTTGGCCGTCTTTGATCCACTACGATTCAGTGCCTGGGCGATACGTTCGTCCATGCAGACCCGGGCCAGCACGCGAATCGCGTCGACCGTGTCTTCGGACGTAGCCTGGCCATGCTGCCCGCGCCGCCGCCGGGCCACCTGCAAGCGCGTGTGTACGTCACCTCTCCAGTGGATCACCAACTCAACCGCAGATCCCTCCAGGGACAAATCCACGACGATCTCCTCGATCAGTGTCCGGACAATGCGCTTCTTGAGCCGTATGTCTGTCTGCTCAGCGTCCCATACGCGGGCAAAGTCTTGCGCCAAAGCTTGCGTACTCTCCGGATCCGGTGGCGCAGATGCCGCTCGTTCCACGCTGCCTTTCTTGAGCCGTTCCTCTAGTCGAGCCACCTTCTCCAGCGCCCGGTTCCAGCGAGCTTCGAGCTCTCCCGCCACCAGCCGGTTCTCTGGATCGGCTGCGTCATACTGTCGCTGAGCTCTGGCCGCTTCGTAGCCCGCCGCCTCCAGCTCTAGACCCTGCGCCTCGAGCCTGTCCGCCTGCTCCCGACCCAGTTCTTCCGCTGCCCTAGCCGCGGCTTCGATCGCAGCAGGGGCGAGCACCCTCACCAATTCCCGCGACACGGCGAGTTCCACAGCTGTCCCGCCGAACGCGATGCACGTTCCAGCGCCACTGGTCAGCTGGGCCCGATCACACACGTAACGCACCAACCGAGGGGTGCCGGTGTAGGTCACGCGAAGCTTGCGCCCGCAACGTGCGCAACGTAGCAGGCCCACAAGCAGTCCTTTGCCTTGCTTGGGGGCGCCAGATCCACTTCCGCGTTGCTGAGCGTTGTTCGATAGCATCTTCTGAAGCCGCTCAAAGGACTCCCGGGAAACGTAACCTTCGTGATGATCATAGATCAAGATCTCGTAAGCTCCTCCGGGGCGACACCGTGCACTCTTGGTCGGCAAGCCGTCCTCAAGCCTTGTAACGACCTGCCGCCTTCCGTACGCGTAGGCTCCAGCGTACATCGGATTCCTCAACATGCGGACGACCATGTCGCTTCTTGGCTCTCGCCACACGGTCTGCCAACGGACACCGTCGTGGTACTTGACGGGGATCTGCAGCTCTTGCTCCAGAAACCACAAGGCCGCCTGTCGTGCAGAGCCCAGCTCGAGGGTCTTGTGGAATAACAACTCGATCGCCTGCTGCACTCTGCGATCCGGATCCTTCTCCATCTGCCCGTCTTCGGTCTTGACGAAGCCGGGTGGAAGCGTCATGAGTAGCTCTCCCCGGCGTGCCTTGGCTCGCCGCGCAGCCAGCGCACGTTGACGCAGCTGGTCTAGCTCGTAGGCGCTGAGATTACCTTTGAGACCGAGCAACAGACGATCGTTGCTGTTGCGCGGTTCGTAGATCGTCTCATGATCGACGAGCAGCGTGCTCACGATCGCGCAGATCTCCACCAGTTGATGCCATTCCCGATTGTTGCGGGCAAAGCGGGACACCTCTCGGGCCGCAACGACCCCGACCTCACCCAGGCTGACCTGTGCCACCATGCGCGCAAAGCCCGTGCGTTGCGCCGTTCCACTGCCTGTACGACCCAGGTCCTCATCGATAATCTCGATCTCGGACCAGCCGAGCTCATCTAATCGATCCCGCATGGCGTACTGAAGCCGACGGCTTTCCGCATTGTGGGATACCTGGTGTGGCGTGGACTGGCGCACGTAGAGAATCGCGCTGCGCTGGAGATGCTGCGACGTGACCTTCTCACTCATCGGCGCTCTCCTGCGCTCCTGCAGCCTCGTCTCCCAGCAGCACTGCGGCCTCTTTGAGGAGCTCTACCAGCAACGTCTTCACGATCTGCCGCGACTCCGTTGGAAATGCACTCCATTCCGGCAGCTCGACACGTGGCTGGTACAGTCCCAGTTGGATTCCGGACTTCCGCGGACGGTATCGGCGCATCGTTACCTCCCTCGATTGACGATGCACCTACCGTATCCATCAGGAGCTGCTGAAGCTCCAGGACAGCCGTCCACGACACGCGAGGGTGAGATTCCACCCGTACGGCGGAACACCGCGTGCGGTCGAACATCCACGCTGGAATCTGCAGGCACGGACTTCCGGGCAGATCCAAAACCCTTCGACAGTGACAGACCACGCCCGCGGGAAGCTGGCGCCGGCCGTGAACGATCAGCTCTTCGCCGTACAGCGCGTGCCAGCGATACTCAACGCGGAGACGCTCAGTACTGTGCGGGTTGTGAAAGGAAGATCGAGAAGCTGGCCGCGCTGGTACCCGCACCTCGCGTCAACCTGGTTCGCTATCACGGCGTGCTCGCGCCGCGATCGGCCTGGCGAGACGCCGTGGTACCGGCCGTGCGCGAGCCGGTCGCTGCGTCGTCGACGAAGTGTTGCGCTTCAGGCCAAGCTTCGCCGTGCGTTGATGAACAACCGTCCGCGGATGACAGGTCGCTGTCGCACCCGTCATCGTCCAAGCTCAGCCCCTCCCGGTACTACAGCTGGCCGGAGTTGATGCGACGCGTGTTCGAGGTGGATGTTCTGGAA
>CAMYMX010000493.1 GCA_947259605.1 uncultured Polyangiaceae bacterium
GCCGTTCGGCCCTGCTTGGCCGCCGCGTGCAAAGGAGCGAGGTCTTCTTCGGTGTACGCGCCGAGTGCCTCGCAGAGCCGTGCATGGATCTCGGCTTCGGGAAGGACACCGTCGGGCGCTTGGAACACCGGCCGCCGGACATGGAAGTAGTTCTCCGGGAACTCGAAGTTGAAGAAGGTCGCCTCGGCCTTTTCGTACTGCGTGGCCGCGGGCAGGATGTAATCGGCCAAGCGGGCGGTTTCGGTCATGGCGATGTCGATGACGACCAGGGTGTCGAGAGCCCGCAGCGCCTCGCGCATGCGCTTGCTATCGGCCAGCGAGTGCGCTGGGTTGCCGCTTTCCACGATCATCGCGCGATAGCGCTTCGGATGATCGCTCAGGATCTCGTCCGGAATCGAGTTGCAGGGGGTCAGGCCCGAGATGATCCGATCCCCAGTGACGGGAGTCCGCTTGCATTCGGCTCCGGCGGCGAGCTTGTCGAGCTTGCCGGTGATGGGCACGATGCTCGCCGGGATGTATTGCGCGCCACGCTTCGCGAAGTTGCCCGTGAGCACCCAGAGCAGCTTGTTGAGGTAGCTATTGAGGGTGGAGTGGCGGTTCATCTGGATACCCAGGTCTTCGAAGATCGCCACGCTCCCCGCCGCTCCGATACGGCGAGCCGTATCGCGGACCAGGTCCTCGGAGACACCGGAAATTCGGCAGTGCTCGGCGATGGGGATGTCACGAAGGGCAGCCAGCGCGTCCTCGGCGCCATCCACATGCTCCTCAATCCAAGCCTCGTTGGTGCGATCTTCTTGAACCAGAACGGCTCCGAGTGCGGAGAGCAGCCAGGCGTCGGTTCCCGGCTTCACCTGCAAGTGGATGTCTGCCATCGCGGCGGTTTCCGTTCGACGCGGATCGATGACGATCAGGGTGCGCTTCGGGTCCTTGGCCAGTTCTTTGAGGGTCACGCGCGCGCGAGGGATACCGTGGGATTGCCATGGGTTTTTTCCGATGAAGAGGCCCACCTCGCAATGCTCAAAGTCAGCGCGAGTCATGTTCCCCATGAGGCGCCCGCCGACCCAGAACTCGCCGGTCTTTTCCTGCGCCAAGGCGCTCGAACGGTATCGCGATCCGAGCGTACGGCGAGTCGCCGTCGAGTAGGCGCCGGGCAGGTGATTCCCCTGACCTCCACCTCCGTAGTAGAAGATCGTTTCGCCACCGTGCTTCTCGCGCACCGCCGCAAGGCGAGCCGCAACTTCACCAATCGCGGTGTCCCAGTCGATCGCCTCGAAGGTCCCGTCGTCTTTGCGCCGAAGCGGCGAGGTGATCCGATCCGGGCCGTTCTGATAGTAATCGAGCCGGTGCGGCTTCTCGCAGGCATAGCCCTTCGACGAAGGGTGGGCCTTATCCCCGCGGATCCGGGTGAAGTGGCGCTTGTCCTCCCCGCCGATCTGCACTTCGAGGCCGCAATTGCACTCGCAGAGGATGCACGCTGTTTTTTCCCAGGTCCCGGACATCGCGATACCTCGATCTTCCGCCGGCGGGGCCGACCGAGCCATCCTAGCCCCGCCAGCTCCCGACCGTAAGGCTGCGATTTGTCCGCGAGGGCTGCGGACACTCAGGCGGAGAGCGACGCGCCGCTGCCCAACGCCGGGCTTCTGCTATGGAAGTCTCGATGACCGAGCTCCCGCCCCACGTGCTGTTCTACGATGGTGTCTGCGCGATGTGTAACGGCATCGTCAAAGGCATGCTGCGCCGCGACAAGCAACGCATCTTTCACTTCGCGCCCCTCCAGGGCGAAACCGCCGAGCTCGCGCGGACACTTCATCCGGAGTTCCCCACCGAGATTGAAACCGTGGTCTACCTGAGAGTGGGCGAGGTGTTCTTGCGGTCACGAGCCGCGTCCCTCGCGGCGCAGGAGTTGCCCTACCCGGCCAAGGCCCTCTCCTGGGTTCGGTTCTTGCCGGTCTGGCTCACGGACTTCTTCTACGGAATCATCGCCCGCGTTCGATATCGCGTCTTCGGCAAGTACGAGCACTGCCCCTTGCCGCCCGCAGAAGACCGCGGCCGATTCCTGCCCTGAGTCCCCCCGAGCAACTCGATGTAAGGAAGTGTCTCACCCATTTGGGCGAAACCCCATCGATTGCTAGCTTGAACGCTGGATGGGGACTCGATTCTTACTCGTCGCAGCGCTCGCGCTGGCCTCGGGGTGCCAAGGCGCCATCAGCGACGAACCACCTCGCGCGTTCGACGCTGACGCTGGCACTGACGCTGGCGCTGACGCTGGCGCTGGCGCCGGCGGAGAAGGCGGCACGGGCGGGAGCGGGGGCGATCCTGGGCAGTGCGCCGGGGGGCCGCTCGCCTCACCCATTCCCAACTGCACCCCGACGCCAGTCCCCAACACGGGCGACATTCACGCCGACTGCGTTGCGCGCATCAATCAGTTTCGCTGGGACTGCCAGTGCCTTCCTCCACTCAGCCGATGGGTGAGCGGCGAAAGCTGCACCGACAGCAACGCCGAATACGACAGCGTCAACGGGGTCCACGCGAGCTTTTCCGCGATTCCTTGTGGGACGGGCAGTCGCGCGCAAAACGAGTGCCCCAACTGGCCGTCCAACGAGGTGATCATCAGCGGCTGCCTGCAGGCCATGTGGGACGAGGGACCGGAAGACGGGAATCCCAACACGGTCAACGGCCACTACGAGAGCATGGCGACGAGCACCTACACGCGGGTCGCCTGCGGTTTCTTCACGACGCCTTCAGGAAATGTCTGGGGCGTTCAGAACTTCGACTAAGGGGGCGCCGATGCGCGGAATGACGACGACAGTGCTGACGATCTGCTTGCTGGCCACGGGATGCGGCGAATTCTTGGTGGAGCCGGACACCGGCGGATCGGGAGGCGGAAGCGGTGGAACGAGTGGAACGCCGGGTGACCCGCGTTTCATTGCGGACTGCAGCAACGGGGCGCTCGCGGCGCCTGTGCCGAATTGCCAACCCGCGCCTCTGCCAAGCACCGGCGACCCGTACGCCGACTGTGTGACCCGGATCAATCAGCTCCGCTGGGAGTGCCAGTGCCTCCCCGCGCTTCAGCGCTGGAACGCGGCCGAGGGCTGCGCCGACCAGCAGGCCGCCTACGACAGCACCCGAAGCGCGCACTCGGGCTTCCGCGATGACATCTGCTCACCCCGGGGCTGGGCTCAGAACGAGTGCCCGGGCTGGCCGTCCGAGGACCGCATCATCACCGGCTGCCTCCAGGCGATGTGGGACGAAGGCCCCGGCGAACCCTTCTCGGCGCACGGACACTACATCAACATGACCAACCCGGCGTACAGCATGGTCGCCTGCGGCTTCTACGAAACCGCGGACGGGCAGTTCTGGTCGGTGCAGAACTTCCAGTAGT
>CAMYMX010000494.1 GCA_947259605.1 uncultured Polyangiaceae bacterium
GCGTCGTTGTCTTCCCGGGCGGCGGCAAGCGCCGCCGCAGACTCGGCCTTGATCAGATCCAATGCTTCTTCTTGGGATACGCGCAGCCGTGCCATTTCGGCGTCCTGCGCGCTCTTGAGGGCTTCGACGTCGGCAACCCGAGCCTCCCGCTCCTGGGCGAGCTCTGCTTCGAGGCCTTCTGTCTTGACCTTTTCACGCTCGAACCGGCCCTTGATGTCTTCGTAGCGCTTGTTCGCAGCCTCTTTGTCCTCGGTCAGGCTCGCGATCGATTCCTGTGCGCTGGAGAGGGCGTGTTCGAGCTGGGCCGTCTTCTCGTCGAAATCAGCGCGTGCGCGCTCGAGGCCGATGGACTGATCTCTGAAATCGATGATCTCTTTGTCACGCCCGCTCAACTGATCGCGCAGGTCGAGGATCTGCTTGTCCTTCGTGTTGAGCGATTCGCGTAGATCGAGGAATTGTCTACTCGAGACGCCACCGGACGACTCGGCGATCTTCGCCTTGAGCCCTGAGAT
The DNA here is from genome assembly GCA_947259605.1 of uncultured Polyangiaceae bacterium. Taxonomy (GTDB): domain Bacteria; phylum Myxococcota_A; class Polyangia; order Polyangiales; family Houyiibacteriaceae; genus SG8-38. The sequence continues at coordinate 513 of CAMYMX010000494.1, forward strand.
TTCGGAACGCAGACGCGCCACTTCGATTTGCCCGGCAGCCGGGCGATCGCTCGGTGCAGGCGGTGCCGTCGCCGGTCGCGCAGACGCTGGCGGCGCGGAGGATGGGGCGGGCGGTGCCGATGGGGGCACGGTGGCGTGAGAAACCTCGTCCGCCGGGACGTCCGAAACCATGATCACGTCATCGAGCTCCACGTCTTCATAGTCGCCGGTGCCCTCCTCCATGTCGTCGGCGGCCTCGGCGACCTCAGGACTCTCCGAAGGCTGCTTCGCCTCGCCGCCCATCAAGAGCGCGTCGAAGGCGTTCTCCGCAAACTCATTGATTTCGTCGTCGATTTCGGTTGGCTCACCCGCTTTGGTTGGCAAATCGCTCGACATATTGTCCTCCGACATCGGCTCTCCCCTTCGGTTCCCACATCAAGTTTAGCAGCGTTCTCGTCTTTGAAACGAAACCGCGGTTAATCCAGCCCCCGAGCGCATGCAAAGTTACGCCTTCGTCAAAAAGAATAGAGGCCTAGGCGCTGCTCTGTCAACGTCGGAGACCCCGGAAACCGCGCGGTCCGCGGCGGGTCTCAGTAGGCGACGCGAGCGTTGGCTGCGAGCTGGAAAAGCACCGGGCGATCCAGATCTCCGAAAAAGGCATAGTTCACGCCGCCATGCTGGCGGATCGTCACGACGTTGCCACCTACATTGTAATAAAAGAGCTCACGGCCGCCCACATGAGTGCGATGCGCGTTCCGAACCATGTCAGGCGACTGGAACACCAGAAGCGTGACGCGTCGACCTTGGTGGTTGTAGTAAAGCGCAGCGGCAGGATGGGCGCCGACCTTGATGTAGCGAGCGCCGACGAACTTCATGCCTGGCTCGGCGAACCGTGCCGGTTTCACCGGGAATGGGGTCTTGCCCTGGAAGTAGCGCACGACGTCTTGGGGTGCCTCGGCCCGGACGTCGGAGGGCAAGGCCTGCGAGTGCAAGTTCACGACGTCTTGCAGCATGCCGGCACCCTGATACGCGGTGCTCTCCGGCAGCCCCATGACGCTGCCGATGATCAAAACCGCCGCCGCCGCCGCTGCGATCGGCCAGGTCTGACGCCAGCGCATCGGCCGCGCCTCGATCAACGTGCGTTCGGCCCTCGTCGCATCGATTTCGTCGAAGCGATGAAGCGTCCTGCTCCAAAGATGTTCGGGCGCATGAACGTCGATGATCGCCTCTCGCGCCTGCTGACGAAACGAGCGTTCGAAGGCGAGATGCTCCTGACAAACCGGACATGCCTCCAAATGGCGCTCGAATTCGATCTGTGATGCAGGATCGAGCTCGCCATCGATGAATGCGCCAAGATGACGTCGCACGAGCTTGCAAGTCATGACTTGGCCTCCTTCCTTGCACGAAACGCTTCGAGTGGAATCGGGTCTGCCACATCGCCGTCGTCTTCTTCGATGATACCGAGTTGCACGGCGTGCGCTTGAAGAGAGACTTGAAGCTGCTTGCGAGCGCGATGCAAGCGAGACATGACCGTGCCGATCGGGCAGCCGACGACCTCGGCAATTTCTTTGTAGGAGAGCTCTTCGACGTCGGCGAGCATGACCATGGCGCGAGCCTCATCGGAAAGCTCGTCGAACGCTCGTCGAATCTCTTGCGCAATCAGTTGACGTTCCGCATCGCCCACCGGGTCGGTCAAGCCACGCATGGTCGCGCGGCTCATCACGCCCTCCCCGACCGGCGTCGCCATCGGGCCATCAAAGACCTGCCTCTCGCGGCTGGTGCGCCGGTAGCGGTTCACGAAACTGTTCATCTGGATTCTCAAAAGCCAGGCCTTGAAGTTCGTCCCAGCCTCGAAGCGATCGTAGAAGCGATAGGCCCGGACCAGCGTATCCTGCACGAGGTCTTCGGCATCGACCGGAGAACGAGTCAGCCGCAGCGCCATCGAGTAGAGCGTGTCGAGGTGGGGACGTGCCTCCGCCTCGAAAAGTCGCCGCTGCGCCTCTACTTTCTTGGATTTCCCTGGCATGCCTGCTCGTAGAACCCCTGAAATCAGGAATTATTCCACGTTATCAGGCGGCTCGTCTTTTGTGGACCCCTGTCGCAGCTTAGCCTCGAGCTCCTCGATGCGCGTCTGGAGCCGGAGCACCTCGCCCTGCAGCTGCTTCACGTGGCTGGCCGCGCTCTCGAGAACGCCGCGAACGCGATCATCGGCCGCGTTGTAGACTTCCGTTCCGAGCTCCTCGGCACGACCGACCAGCTTGCCCACCGGGCCTTCCTTCAACGAGGTGAGGAACTTCTCGCGCCCTTCCTGGATGAAGCCACGAAGGCTTTGCACAGACCAGGTCGTGGCATTTCCGCTCTTTTGCTCTTCGTAGATGATTTGGGCGAGCGTCACTTTGGTCAGATCGTTCTTCGAACGGTTGTCGAGCACTTTCACTTCTTCGCCGTTTCGGACGAACTCAGCGATGCGGTCGAGGGTGACGTATTTGCTCTCGCGGGTGTCGTAGAGCTTGCGGTTCGCATAGCGCTTGATGACCCGAATCTGTTCCGTCTCTTGCATCTCGCATTTCAGGCTAGCCCGGCAACGCACTGCGTCAAGCTGGCACTTTTCGATGCCCTCACTAGGCTGGGCAGAGGGGTACGGAGGCCGTGGAGCAGGCGACATCGTTTGGTGACCTCTTTCGAAGGCTAGCCCGGCTGGAAGAGATCGAGATGCGCGTCGGCCTCATCTGCGAACGCCTCGAGTCCCTGTCCGCCGAGGACGGCGTGCAGCTTCTCGACGATGCGTACCGGGGCGCCGCACGAGGTGGGGCCGATGAGCAACTCGTGTTTCTTGCACTCGGCTGGGCGCTCTTCGAGCCGCGAGTCGAAGGACGCAGGTTCGAGC
>CAMYMX010000495.1 GCA_947259605.1 uncultured Polyangiaceae bacterium
TCACGCCGGAGGTCGGTGAACCGAAGGAGTACCTCATCGCCAAGGGCAAGCACCTGACCGTGAAAGACGGTGATCACGTGCGCGCCGGCGAGCCTTTGATGGACGGCCCTGCAAACCCGCATGACATTCTCAAGGTCAAGGGTGAGAAAGAGCTCGCTGCGTGGTTGGTCGACGAGATCCAGCAGGTCTACCGACTGCAGGGCGTTGCTATCAACGACAAGCACATCGAGGTCATCGTCCGCCAGATGCTTCGACGTGTTCGGATCAAAGAGACGGGTGACACCCGGTTCCTGCCTGACGAGCAGGTCGAAAAAACGGTGTTCGAGCGCGAGAACGAACGCGTCATCGCCAAGGGCGGTCAGCCTGCGGTCGCAGAGCCGCTCCTGCTCGGCATCACCAAAGCCTCGCTTTCGACCGAATCGTTCATCAGCGCCTCGTCCTTCCAGGAAACGACAAAGGTGCTCACGGAGGCCGCGATCAGCGGTAAGCTCGATGAGCTTCGAGGTCTCAAGGAAAACGTCATCATGGGCCGCCTGCTTCCTGCCGGTACGGGCCTTGGTGCGTACAACAAGATCGACATGGTGGTCGCGGACGATGCGGTGAAGCCGCTTACACCGGCGCGGGCCTTCTTAGAGCCAGAGCCGGTTGCCGCCGCCGCCAGCGAAGAGTAGTCGAAGTCGGAGCTTCCGGCTCCCCGATCCGAGATTCGTCTAACTCACGACGGCGTCGACGTGTAGAGTTAGCCCAGCGGAGAAGGGTATGAAGAGCTATCTATTCGAAACGGACGAGCATCGTGCGCTGCGTGAACAGGTGCGTCGGTTCGCGGCTTCAGCGATTGCGCCGCACGCGCACGCCTGGGAAGAGGCCAACGAGTTTCCTCGCGAGCTGTATCAGCAGTCTGCGGCGGCGGGCTTCCTCGGAACCGGGTATCCGGAGGAGCTGGGCGGTGACGGCGGGGATTTGGGCCACGTCTTGGTGGCCGCTGAAGAAATGGTGATCGCCGGGAAATCGGTGGGGACCTGTGTGGGGCTCGGCAGCCACGGTATTGCGCTGCCGCCGATCATGAAGTTTGGGAACGACGCGCAAAAAGAGCGCTACGTTCGACCGACGCTACGTGGTGACAAGGTTTCAGCCCTCGGCATCACCGAGCCGGGTGGAGGAAGCGACGTCGCGGCCATGACGACGAAGGCGGTTCGCGACGGGGACCACTACATCGTGAACGGTGCCAAGACCTTCATCACCTCGGGGACGCGCGCCGACTTCGTGACCACTGCGGTGCGAACCGGAGGCGAGGGTCATGGGGGCATTTCGATGCTGATCATCGACAGCGACACCCCCGGCTTCATCGTAGCTGGCAAGCTCAAGAAGACCGGCTGGTGGGCGAGCGACACGGCGGAGCTCGCGTTCGAGGACTGCCGTGTGCCCACGCAGAACCTCATCGGTCAGGAGGGCGCCGGCTTCCTGATGATCATGACCAACTTCGTCACCGAGCGACTCATGCTCGCGGGCCAGTGCGTTGCAATCGCCGAGCTCGCCTATCGGGAGTCGGTCGAGTACGCCAAGCAGAGACACGCATTCGGCAAGTCGCTATCGGGCTTTCAGGTGGTTCGGCACAAGCTCGCGGATATGGCTACGGACATTGCCGCAGCGCGCGCACTCACCGGAGAATGCGTCACGCGCTTCCTGAGCGGAGAACAAACGCCGTCCTTGGCAGCCATGGCCAAGAACGCAGCAACCGACATGTGCTCGCGGGTCTGCGACCAGGCTGTTCAGATTCACGGCGGATACGGCTACATGCGGGAGTACGTCGTAGAGCGCCTCTATCGGGATGCCCGCCTCTACCCAATCGGCGGTGGCACCCGCGAAATCATGAACGAAATCATCAGCAAGGTAGAAGGCTACTAGAGGGGTTGAGAGTGTCCCCCAATGATGAAGTCGGCGATGATTGCGGAGAGCTTTTCTACGAAGGCTGGGCCGATTTCGGCGCGATGCTGTGCGGCGATGCGTTCGACCGACTCTGCGACGGTTTCATCGGCCCGTTTCCAGGCATCGAGTAGGTCGGCCGCCAGGGCATTCAGCGTTCTCGTCGACGCTCGATGTTCGGTATCCCGGTAGACGCAGAGGATGGTTGGACTGGGTTCGTACCCTTCGGCCGGAGTGGGCTTCTCGTGGACCGGATACTCCAGGCGCATGACCTGTACCGCAGCGCGAAGCACGGGCCTTCGCTCAAACGCGAACTCGGTCTCCGGTTCTGGGTCCCGGGGCCCGTGTCGCACATCCCAGCTGGCGATCTCGAAGCGTGCCAGCTCCGCCACCCAAGGCGCTTCCTCGACTTGCCAGATGGGAATCGCGAAATCCGCCAGCTCGGTGGGGACGAAACGCAGGTATCGGGTCTTGGGCCCGCCCGTACTCAGCCACTCCGCGATGGCCTGCGCGAACGCCTCGTCCCCGATTGCCGCTTTGGTGCGAACAAGGGCCACGTCGATCACCTGAACGAGCCTGTTCTGGATGAGCTCTCGATAAACCAGCCAACGCTCGCGGGATCCCAGAAGCTCGAGGTCCGTCTCACTGGGCGCAGCGTCGAAGCAAACACGCTGCATGGCTTTGGCGCGATCAGCCAGCATGCTCGTCCTTCGTCGCGCTGTCGTAGATCTTCCAGAGCTCATCGATTTCGGCGAGAAGCTCGTCCATTGGTGGGACGTTGTTGTCCCGCTCGAGCAAGACCGGCACTGGGCCGATCTTTCGCAGCGCATAGTCGAGGAGCTCATAGACCTCATTCGGAACGGGTTCACCATGCGTGTCGATGCGCAATCCATCGTCGCGAACGAAATGACCCGCAACGTGCACCTGCACGACTCGGTCGGGCGGAATCTTGTCGATGTAGGCTTTGGGGTCGAAGTCGAAGTTCCGAGCGTTGACGTAGATGTTGTTGACGTCCAGAAGCAGCTTCGCGTCTGCGCGTACCAACACTTCGACCACGAAATCCGCCTCCGCCAATCCGTCCTCGCATTGCGGCGCGTAGTAACTCGCATTTTCCAAGGCCAGGGGCAGGTCGATCGCGTCTCTCACTTCGATCAATCGCTGAGATGCGATCTGCGCCGCCTCTTCGGTGAACGGAAGCGGAAGCAAATCGTGAAAGAAGCGATCGTCGACGCCTCCGAGACACAGGTGCTCGCTGTGCCAAGGGATCTCCACGTCGGACAAGAACGCCCGCAGGTCCCGGAGATAGTCGGCGTCGAATGGCTCGGGGGCGCCGAGGCAGGTGCTGAGCCCGTGGGTGACGATGGGCCAGTCTTGCCGCGCGAGATCGAGCATCTGCTGGTAGCGGCCGCCTCGGTTGACGTAGTTTTCCGGGTGAATCTCCAGCCAC
>CAMYMX010000496.1 GCA_947259605.1 uncultured Polyangiaceae bacterium
AGTTTCCGCTACAGTTCCGAGGGGTTGAGCGAATGGTACCGCGGCGGGCCCCGGTGTCAATCTTGCCTCGGTGAAGGTTTGCACTCCTCGAGAACCCGGCTATGCCCGTGCCCGAGGATGAGCCCGAAATCTCCCAAAGCCGCCGCGCTCGCACTGGGCTTAGCTTTTTTAGCCTCCTGCGGGGGCGCCGGGCGAGGACAACCGGCTGGCGGAATCCACGCCAAGCTCGGCTATTCAGAAGGTGGTGGCCTCCGGGTCGTCGAGGCGCCGGCTGGGGGAGCAGCCGACCTCGCAGGCATCCGGACGAACGACGTGATCATCGCGATCAACGGGGTTTCGGTCCGAGAGCTCGACTACGAGGAAATCGTAGAGCGGCTTCGGGGACCTGTGGGTTCGACGGTTCAGCTCGAGGTGTTTCGCGCCGGTGAAGTCAACACGGTGGTCGTGATGAGGCAGGCCTACAGCCGATGAGCGAGATTCAACGCACGCTGGGGGTCATCGGAGGGAGCGGGCTTTACGAGCTCGAGCAGCTGGCAAACGTCGAAGAGTTGGAAATGGCGACGCCGTTTGGCGCACCTTCCGATTCGATCGTCGTTGGAACGATCGGAACGACGCGGTTGCTCTTCGTTCCCCGGCACGGCCGCCGGCATCATCTCCCCCCCCACAAGGTCAACTACCGGGCGAACGTCCTCGCCCTCAAAATGGCCGGCGCGGAACAGATTCTCAGCATCTCGGCCGTGGGCTCGATGAAAGAGCACATCCACCCGGGAGACATGGTCATCGTCGACCAGTTCATCGACCGGACCCGCAATCGCATCGATACGTTTTTCGACGATGACGGGGTAGTCGCGCACGTCGGTTTCGCGGACCCGATCGACGCGCAGCTCGCAGAGGCCCTGGCGGACGCGGCACAAAGAGCCGACGCGACGGTGCGCCGGGGCGGAGTCTACTTGAGCATGGAGGGCCCGCAGTTTTCGACCCGTGCCGAATCCGAGCTTTACCGATCGTGGGGCGTATCGGTCATCGGCATGACGAACCTCCCCGAAGCCCGCCTCGCGCGAGAGGCCGAGCTCCCCTATGCGACGCTCGCCATGGTGACGGACTACGACTGCTGGCACGAGGTGCACGATGCGGTTTCGGTCGACGCCGTCTTGGCGGTGATGCACAAAAACGTCGCGAAAGCCAAGGAAATCATTCTGGAGCTTGCCCTGTCGGCGCCCGATCCTGCGAAATGCCCTGCCACGTCGGCGCTTGAGGGGGCCATCCTCAGTCACCCCGATTCGATCTCGGCGGCCGCCCGTGAAAAGCTGTGGCCCCTCATCCGCAAATACGTACCCTGAAAGCCAATATGTCATCGCTTCTCGTCGTCGGTTCCGTCGCCTTTGACACCATTCACAATCACCTGGGCTCGCACGATCGGGTCATCGGAGGGTCGGCCACCTACGCGTCTCTCGCTGCAAGCCAGCTCGCTCCCGTTCGACTGGTCGGCGTCGTGGGCAAAGATTTTCCCCGGGAGGCGGTCGACATGCTCCGGGGCCACGGCATCGACACCACCGGGCTCGAGGTCGCGAACGGCGAGACCTTCCACTGGGAAGGCCGTTACTCCGACGACCTCACGTCGCGCGAAACCATCAAGACCGACCTCAACGTCTTTGCGGATTTCAACCCAAAGATCCCGACCGCGTTCCGCGACTCCGAGTTCGTGATGCTCGGCAACATCGCACCGCAGCTGCAGCTGCACGTGCTCGACCAGATCGACAGTCCGAAGCTCGTCATCGCCGACACGATGAACCTCTGGATCGACACCGCGCTCGATCCGCTCAAAGAAGTGCTCAAGCGTGTGGACATCCTCGTCATCAACGAAGAAGAGGCGCGACAGCTGACGGGCTTCCACCACCCCCTCGCCGTCGCAGAGGCCTTGCGTACCTTTGGGCCGGACACGGTGATCGTAAAACGGGGCGAATACGGCGCGCTTCTGTTCCTAGAAGAAGACATTTTTTGCGCGCCGGCCTACCCGCTCAAGGCTGTTTCGGACCCGACCGGCGCCGGGGACTCGTTTGCCGGCGGCTTCCTCGGCTACCTCGCGGAGAACGGCCACACCGACCTCCGCCAGGCCGTGATCTGCGGCTCCGCGACCGCTTCATTTTGCGTGCAGGATGTTGGCACCGGCGCGCTCCAAGACCTGAGCCGCGATCACCTCGAAAAGCGAATCCACGACTTCCGCGAGCTCACCTGTTTCTAACCCGCCGTTTTCTTGACCCTGGCCGCACGAAACCGACACTGCGGACTTAGGAAGGAACGGCTATGAACCTAGACGAGCTCAAGGTGACCCTGCGCGGCCTCGTGCGGAAAACGATCGAGACCCGCTTCAGCGGAGCCAACTACGCCACCCTGGCCCAGGCTCGCGGCTACGCAGACGGTTACATGCGCGCCCTGCTCGACGCCGGCCTGATCGACCAGAAACAGCTGCTCGAGCTCGTCAACGCCGAACGCCGCCTCTTCGTCGACGAAGCGGGCAAGGCCGGCGGGGCCACTCGGGCCGCTTAGAGCCCGAACACGTACTCGAACGCTCCCGAGTCGTAGATGTACGAGCGACGGTCTCGGTATCCGGTGGGCAGGTTGTCGAAGTAGACCCCTCGATATCGGAAGCCGAGAAGAAAGGCGCTCTTGGTCTTCGCGTTTCTCTCATGGGACACGGGAATGCGAAGGCCGGCTCCGATGGTCCAGCCGACCGTGTTGGTGGGGGGCAGTGATGAAATCGTCCGACTCCGAGCTGCGATCGATCAGGGTGACGACGTTTTCCCGGACCGAAAGGCTCATGAAACCGCCGATGTCGATGAAGGGCACGCAGTACGGATTCTCGTAGCCGAAGATCATCGACGCGTCGGGGCCGATGAAGCCGCCGCCCCATCCGCTCTCCACTTGGATTCCGGTTTCCCGCGGGTTGAGCGCCGTTGCAGCCTCTAGAGGAAAGCTACCCACGGCCGGCGAGTTCACGTAGCGGGCGGAGCCGTGAACAGAATGCAACAGCAAAGCCGATTTGTTCACGGTCGCCGACGCTGTCGCTGACACTGGCACTGGCACGGTCGGCAAAAGGTACGGGGAGCGACGGCGACGCTAACGCGAAGTGTGGGCCCTTCATCCCCACCCCGCCGCCCCCACGCGATCGAGTGTGGTGCCGGGGGCGGGACTCGAACCAGCGACCTCATGCTCCCAAAGCAAAGAAGCCGACCGCACGCACTCCAGCGCAAACCCACACAACTCAACAGAAACCCAAACATAACAGGGACTTTCCCGCATCGCCGTGTTCTTAGTTCGTCACTTCACATCACTCGATTTCACATCGCCACGTCAACGTCAG
>CAMYMX010000497.1 GCA_947259605.1 uncultured Polyangiaceae bacterium
TATTGCGTCAGCTGCAGGGGCTGGGCTTCAAGGAGATTGCCGAGGTCGTCGGAGTGCCCGTGAACACGGTTAAGAGCCGAATGCGCTACGCGCTCGAGCGGCTTCAGCTGGGGTTGGATGATCTGCGCGAGCAGGCGGGCAAGGGAGCCGAAAAGACATGAATTGCGAGGAGTGCAAAGAGCAGGTTTTCGAGCTGATCGAGCGCGACGCGGTCGACCCCGAAGGCGTGCGCGCAATTCTCGCGGATTGCCCGGACTGTCGCGCCGAGTTCGACGCAATAAAGGCGGCGCTCGCTCTCGCTGGGGAGTTGCCGGTCGAGGAGCCGCCTGCCGACATCGATGCGGCGATCCTGCGCCTGGCCGACCGGCGCCGTCCATCGGCCGTGCCCGGACCGGCTTCCGGAGTGCTGGAAGAGGCGGTGCGGATCCCCTTCTACAAGAAGATGGCGCAGGTTCCGCCTTGGGCGATGGCCGCCGTTGCCCTCTTGGCAGTCGGCGTCGGCGTTTGGTCGATCCCGCGCACGGTGCAGTTCGAATCCGATGCGGATCAGCCGATGCTCGAGGCCAAAGAAGCGGTTCCCGTGGCGGAGGCCTCACGTGACGAGCGGTTGGTTCTGGAGCCGGCATCGGAGGAGGCTGCGTTTGCGGCGATGGATGACATCGCCGAAGCTGCACCGGTTGGGGCCACGGGATCGGCGAAGAGCGCCAGTCGGCCGGCGCGTCGTCGGGCACCGCAGGCGAAGAAACGGCGCGATGCACTCGCGAGGCAGGCCGCCCCCGACGCTGAAGCGGAGAACCGAGCGTTGGCGCCAGCAACGGCGCCCACGGCGGCCAAAGCGGAAGGGGTGGCCCAGCGCTCGGCTGCGGGCGGCGCGGTCGCCGAGGATGCAGCGCTGGATTCGGCCGAGCTCGGTGACATGGATGCGAAGCGCGATGAGACGTCGGAGTGCAGGGATAAGGTCATGGCATTCGAGCGGCGGCTCCGTGATGAAAAAGGCTACGCGCCCGCCCCGGAGGAAGAGCTCGCGATCGGCCGCTGCTATCAGAGGCTCGGTGACATCCCCAAGGCCCGCAAGTGGCTGGAGCGCGCGGCGGCCGACCCGGCAACCAAACGCCGTGCGCGAAAGGCCCTAGGGGCGCTTCCCATTAAATAGAAGCGTCGGCACGCTCTACGGTCGAAGCGGCTCAGTCGCGGCGGGTGGCCTCGAAGACGTAGCGGGCCACATCGCTGATTTGCTCCTGGGTCAGCGTTTCGCCGAACGGGGGCATGGCGCCCACCCCATTGGTCACCGCCGCTTCGACCTGCTGCACGCTGCGAGGAAGCTCATCGAGGTTGGGACCGACCGCGCCAATCGCCTCGGCGTCCGCGAGACTGTGGCAGGTCGAGCAGGGTGGTGCTGCAGCTTCGGTGAAGAGTGTGCGCCCCCGCTTGCCTGCTTCGGAGAGTTGCACCGGTTTGCGGGGGCCTCGGGGAGCGTCGCTCTGTTCGGTCGGCGGCGTCAGGCAGACCGCGTCCTCGGCGTTGCAGACCTGCACCGTGACGCCCATGTCCCGCCAGCTGTTGTTGCCGTAGCCGCGCTCGTTTTCGTTCCGAAGCTCGGGCTGCACATCGCCATCGACGTTGGTCGCGCGGCTGTAGAGCTTGACCGGGCCAGGCTCGCGTTCGAGCTCCAGCTCGAAGAGCCGCCAAGCGTAGCGTCCGAGGTCGGGGCCGACGAAGCGTGCCTGCTGCCAACGCTTCCCATCGGTGGACACCTCGACTTTCGCGACGGCTTGGGTTCCACCGAACGCGACTCCGGTGACGCGAAGCTTCCCCTTCACGACCGGCGTCTGCTCGGTCGGAAGGGTGATGAAGGACTTGACCGGCATTTCCCACATGGCGGGCTGATCGGGGGTTCCTTTCTCACCGACGGCGCGCATGCGATAGCCGGTCTGTTGGATCTTCGCCGGGCCCTGCTCTGTAGTGAACGCGAGGTTCTTCACGAATTTGATCTGATTGCAGCCGAAATAGCCGGGCACGATCAGCCGCAGCGGCCCGCCGTGGGAGCGCGGGATCGGTTCGCCGTTCATCTCCCAGGCCAGCAGGCAGTCGTCGAGCGCCTTGTCGATTGGAATCGAGCGCTCGACGATCACCTGGTTGCGATCGAGACCCGGCGGAATCGGCTCGCCGCCGGTGGTGGTCAGGTAGCGCATGCCCCCTTCCACGCCGCCGAGGTGCTCCACGACGGCGCGCAGCGGCACACCGCTCCAGATGACGCAGCCCGCGGCGCCCACCCCCCAGCGCGATCCGCTCGGCCCATGCTTGTAGTATTTGCGGCCGTTGCCCGAGCATTGCAGCACCGTGGCGATGGTGGCGAGACCGAGCTGCTTGAGCGCGTCGACTCGCATCTCGACGGGTCGCTTCACCCCTTCGATGCGTGTGGTCCAACCCTCGCGGTCGGCGACGAGCTCGGGCGGCGGCAACGGCAGATTTTGGCGAACGAAAAGGACCGTGCTGGCGGTCAGGACGCTTGTGCCGAGCTTCTCGCGGCGTGTTTCGAGCGTGAGCGGGTTGTCACCGTGCTTGATGAAGTTGGCTGGGTCCTTGCGGTCGGGGAGCTCGGGCGAGGCCGTCGTGGGTCTTGTCTCGGCTGGCCCCTCGGATGGCTCGGACTCGGACGGCGCTGGCGGTTCTGCTTTGCGGCACGAGCTGAGGGCCGTCAGCAAGGTGCCTCCCCCCAGGCCCAGGGTGCCGAGGACGAAGCGGCGGCGTCCTTCTCGTGAAGCGTGTTCGTCGTGGGTGCTGGTCATGATGGATTCTCCGCAGGTGCGGGGGTCGGCCAGGCGCGTTCGAAGCACTTGGCCAGCTCGTGTGCGGCAGGCTTGCCGCGCGGGGTGAAGCTCAGATCACGTGGCCCGCCGAAGCCAAACCAATTCCAAACATAGAAGCCCGAGATGCTCGGGGTCGCCGAAAAGGCATCGCAGAAGCTTCGATAAAGGCGCTGCTGCAGGCCAAGGTCTAGATCTTTTGAAGAGGTGTCGTCCCATGGTTGACCGGCAGCGCTGCCTTGGCTGGGGTAACCGATTTCCGTGATCAGGACGGGCTTGCCGATGCGCTGTCGCAGGTCGTCGATCGCGGCACGCGGTACGCGCCATGCGCGCGCGAGGGATTTGGTCGAGGAGGGTTCGCCGCCCGCCGTCAGTGGAAAGTAAGCGGTGAGTCCCACTTCGTCGAGCGCATCCCAGAACTCGACCGCGTGTGCGTGGTCCCAGTTGGCTGAATAACTGAGCACGCCCGAGAAACCGTTGCGCAGCTCGGAGATGAGCGCACGCCAGTGGTCTTGGTAGGGTTCGAGAGAGCCAAGCTCGGAGCCGACGACAA
>CAMYMX010000498.1 GCA_947259605.1 uncultured Polyangiaceae bacterium
GGGAGTGAGACGAGGCCCACGGCGAACAAGGTGTTCACGATGGGGATGAGGCCAGCCTGCATGGCAATGCGCCTTGCGTCGACGTAAGGAACGCCGCGCCTGAGCTCGGCGAGCATGCGCTCGGCTGCGAGGCTGACGGAGTTCATGGAGGCGGCGAAAATCATGCCGGCGAGCGGGACCATGAAGCTTGGCTCGTACCAGGGGTCGAGCGTCAAGACCGCCTGCGTAATCAGGACGACGGTGAGACCGCCTCCGATGAGGATCGAGAGGAAGGCGAGGCCGTAGAGCTTGTGCCGGAGGTCCGGCACGGTACGAAGGGCGATCCAGCTTGCGGCGACGACCATGACCAACATGACGGCGAGGACAATCCAGGAGACGTCGGCTTCGAAGATGTAGACGAGGATGTAGCCGATGAGGAGGAGCTGGATGACCATGCGGGCCAACGCCGCCAAGCTGTGAACGGCGCCTGCGGACCACCTCCAAAGAATGAACACGACGAGCAGCGCGGGGACGCCCGCGAGCGCAAGATGAAATGGTTCGATGGTTTGAATGGCTATTCTCCGATTCGTTCCGCGAGGTGGTCGATGTAGGCCCGCACGCGAAGCGGCAGGTAGCGCCGGCGTGGGTAGACGGCAAGGATCGACCATTGAAAGGCCACCCTTCCCTTCAAGACTTCGCGCAAGCGGCCTGCATGGAGAGCATCGCTCGCCACGAAATGGGGGACGAGGCCGATGCCCAGGCCGGCTTCTGCCATTTCGCGCACGGCGTCGGGGCTGTTGACGCGGAGGGGACCGGAGACGGCGATGGTCTCGGTTTTGGCTTTGCCTTCATTACCGGTTCGGAAACGCCAGCGCTGTTGGTCGCGAAAGTTGGTGTCGACGAGGCAATCGTGGTCTCGGAGGTCGCTCGGGGTCTTGGGCGTGCCCCGGCGGCGCAAGTACGAGGGTGCGGCGACCGCCACGATGGGGGCGGGGGCGATTCGGCGGGCGACCAGGGACGAGTCGCTGGGGTCGGTGATGCGGATGGCGACGTCGACGTTTTCTTCGACGAGGTCGACCATTCGGTGGGTGAGGTCGAGGTCGATGGTGACTTCGGGGAAGCGCGCGAGGAAGTCTTTTGTCATGACGTCGAGGTAGTGGGAGGCGAAGCCCGGGGGCGCCGTGACGCGGAGGGGGCCGCGGGGGGCGGCGACGCCTTCACGAAGTGACGCTTCGAGTGCCTGGATTTCGCCGAGGACATTGGTGCAGCGTTCGCGGTAGGCGCGGCCCGCTTCGGTGAGGCTCAGCGAACGGGTGGTGCGACGGAGGAGTTGGACGCCGAGGTGGGCTTCGAGCGCGTTGACGTACTTGCTGACCACCGCCTTCGAGCGCCCCCAATGTCGGGCGGCGGCGCTGAAGCTGCCCGCATCGGCCACGCGAACGAACGCTTCCATGGCGACGAGGCGATCCATTGTTCACGAATCATATACAATGATTGTGCCTATTGGCTAATTGTTTATGAAATGGATAGAGCCCAGACTGGCGGCATGACCAAATCACAAAACGGAACGGCGTACCGCAGCGACATCGCGTTCAGCCCCGCGGTCAAAGCGGCGCAGGAGGCGCGTGGGTCACGCGACGGATACGAAAAGGCGATGGCCCGGCATGATTGGGATGACCGGGTCACGCCTGTGCTCGAAGCCTTCCTTGCGGAGCGCGATTCGTTTTACCTCGGGACGGCGTCGGCCGATGGCCAGCCCTACATTCAGCACCGGGGCGGGCCGAAGGGCTTCCTCAAAGTGCTCGACGAACACCGCCTAGCCTTCGCGGATTACCGCGGCAACCGCCAATACATTTCGGTCGGCAACCTGAACGAGAACGACAAGGCGTTTATCTTCCTGATGGATTATCCGAACCGGCAGCGAATCAAGATCTGGGGGCGCGCCGAGTATGTCGAGGGGGACAGTGAAGTCTTGGCTCGCGTCGTCGACCCCGACTATGACGCTCGGCTCGAGCGTGCCATCGTGTTTCACATCGAAGCCTGGGACTCGAACTGCCCGCAGCACATTACGCCGCGGTACACGCTGGCCGAGCTGAAGGGGCTACGCGGGCTTTCCGGCGGCCTCTAGGAGGACTTTCCAAAGCTCGACCATGACGGCCGTGTCGTGCTCACAATAGGCGGCGAGCTGCGTTCGAAGGGCTTTGCCCTCCCCCTCGCTCAACTCTTCCGGCCGGCAGAGGAGCCCTTCCAATAAGGACGATGCGAGTTGGCCGCCGGATACGTCGAGGTCGTCGTAGCCCATGTCGGGGAGCAGTGCGGGGACGACGTTCTTGATGCTGAAGCTCCCGTGGAAGTCGGGGTGGTAGAGGTGGTTCTTGAAGACGACGAGCAGGTCGTCGGTCTTGTCGCGTGCTTCGAGCAGGGCTCGGGCGTGCTCGGGGCAAGCTTTTGCGAGCTGGCTCAAGCAGCGCTTCTCGACGCTTGCGTGCCATGCGAGGACGGTTTCGGCGCCCTCCAATGCCTGGACGAGGGCCTCCGCAACGCCGGGACGCGGGTCGCCAGGACCGTCGGCGAGGTATGCGCTTTGAGAAACCTCGCCGTCTTCGTGAACCGTGTGCACGCTGAACTGGACGGGAACCGCGCCGAAAGGGCTGCAGCCGTTCCACACCGGCAGGGCCGGGCCCGCGGTTTCGAAATCGAGCATGGCGATGGGGTAGCGGAACCCGGCGAGCGCCTCGCGTAGGCCGGGCTCTACGATGAGCTGCTTTCGAAGAACGGCCGCACGGTGGCGCGCCCAGAGCGGTTCGAGCGGGAAGTCGCTTGGGATCTCGTTGACGGTCTTGATGCCGGCCTCGCGAAGCTCGTCGAGCTTGTTGGCCCTGATTCCGTTGAGTTCTTCGATGAGGTGTTCCGACGAAGGCGCAACGCATCGGTCGAGGAACGGGCACTCGTACGGCGACGTACAATGAGCGCCGGGCTCGACGTACGGGAGCTCGCCCGCGAGCATCTGCATTTGCGCGCTCGCTTCGCCAGCGATGTCGCTGCGAAGCGCCGCGACTTCGGCGCTGATGTCGGCCCGGATGAAGAGCGGACCCTGGTTGGGATGCCGGTGTTCGCGGTTGAGGTGCATGAGCTCGACACGAACGACCGGGAGCCCGGCCTTCTCGACGACGTACGCTTGCACGGCCGCATCGGGAATGTGCTGCGGCTTGACCCGCGTGGTGCCTTTGACCTCGGTGACCACCCAGCCGTCGCCCTCCTTCGAGAGCGCGTCGACGGCGACGAAAATGTCGTCTTCGAAAAACGACGCCTCGAGGATGACCGCGGCGCCGGCGTCGATGGCGCGGCGGGTGGGTTTGACCGAGGCGACTGGGCGACGAT
>CAMYMX010000499.1 GCA_947259605.1 uncultured Polyangiaceae bacterium
GTCGCGACGCCGAGGCCGGGTGAAGTCACCGCCAGCAGTAGCTTGTGGTCACCAAAGTCCTTAGGTTGATAGTTACCCAAATCAAAGCTCCCAATGCGCCTATTTGCGACTCGCTAGCCGACAGCCACGCTGGTTACCATGGGTGGAAAGCCGACGCTACCCAATGGGTCAAGGGACTGCAGGGCTAGGGGCATCGGTCACGGAAGTCTCATAGATTGCCAGGCGTCCGTTCGACCGCACCTTTCGGTAGCGGTCAGTGGTAGCAGGGGTCGAGCGGAGCTGATGGCCTGCGCGGAGAGGTCAGCGTTGCCTAGATGTGCCGTTGCGAGGGCATCGCGACGTGGTTGAAACCAACCGTGAACTTGGCCTGCGTGCGCCGCCACCGATACGCTCTCGGTGCTCGCTCACCGCCTCGCTGTTCTACCCGAAGGCGTTCGTGTTCGTCATCCGAATCTCGAAGGCCTCGTCCATCGAGATCTTTTCGCTGCCTTCCGGCGCGGTCACCAAGAGCTTGTCGGTGGCGGAGCCTGACGCAGCCGCATCGGACTCGAGAGCATTCAAATTGAGAATGATTTCGCCGTTCGCGTTCGCCGACATCTGCTCGACAGAGATCGCGATGCCTTCGTCCGCGAAGTCGACCGTCTGCGGCAGCGCGTTCTGCGTGACCGCGACGTTCAGCTTGATTTCGTCACCCACGCGCTCGACCAGCGTGTACGTGTCGACCTGCTGGACCTTGAAGCCGTACAGCTGGAGCTCCTTGCGAGCCTCCCAGCGCGCCCCGAGGCCCACCGGCCCGGCCGGCAGAACGACACGCGATAGCGTGGTGCGGGCGTTGACGATCATCATCAAGAGACGCAGCGGAATGTCGGGGCTCTTGGCCCTGTCGTTGAGCTCCGTTGCCAGAGAAATGCCAAGGTCGCCATCGTGAAGTCCATGTTGGACTTGGTCGTGGTCCCTTCCGCGATTTTGTAACGAAGAAGCGCTTGCCGTTCGGCGCCCGCGTCGAGAAGAAGCACCGGATCGGCATTGGCACCCGCGGCCGTCGCCGACGGCCCGTCCTTCTTACAGCTGCTCAGCGCGAGCAACACAGAGATGTACATCAAACCAGGTACGAGCATCTTCTTCATCGAATCTCCTCCCCGCCGCCAGCCGCTGCCAGCCCGAACGCGCTGCTAGCCGGTGAGATTGTCCGGTGCAACCGCACGAGTTTGTGGGGCGAGCTCTCGTCGCCGCCTGTGTCTTCGAATCCAGGCGCGGGAAATCACGAAGGGAATGATGAACAGCACGTGCCGAAGCCGTATCCCGCTCTGCTCCGCCCCATAGAACGGACGCACCGGAATTTCTTGCACGCGCAGCCCGCAAAGCGTCAACGCGCTCAGTAGATCGTTCGGATAGCCGTAGCCCTTCCACAGCCCATCCCAATCGAGCGCTTGTTGCGCACGACGATTCATCGCCGCATAGCCGCACTGCGAGTCCTGGACCGCGATGCCAATGGCGTATCGGGTCAGCAGCGAAAAGAGATGGTTCCCGAGCCAGCGGTGCCAAGGCATCGCTTCTCTTGCCGCCGGCCAGCCGAGGCGATTGCCGTGCGTGTAATCGGCCTCGCCCGCGATCAGAGGCGCCAACAACGTGGGCAGATCCATCGGGTCCATTTGCCCGTCTGCGGCCATCACAGCGGTGAAGTCTGCGCCAAGCGAGAGTGCGCGTCTGCAACCGGTCGCGATCGCTGCGCCCACGCCCTGATTGGTCGCGTGCTCCGCAAGCTCGACGGGTCGGGGGAACGCCCGGACGATCTCGGGGGTGGCGTCGAGGCTCGCATCGTCGACCACGACGATGTGATCCGCGAAGCCCGGAATTCCGTCGAGCGTCCCCGAGATCAGCCGCGCTTCATTGTACGCCGGCATCACGACGGCGATTCGCTTACCGGCAAGCATCGTCTCTTCCTGGGAGGTCGTGGGGCTTCGACATGGAGCGACGGGCTATCGCCTGCCGCTTCGTAGGTCAAGCGCTTGCGGGGCAGCGGAGCACCGCGTACCACCTCTCCGAATGGCTGAAGTCCTCTTCGTGTCCAAGCCGGTCGCCCCCCCTTGGAACGACAGCAGCAAGAACCTGGTCCGCGATATCGCAGGGCATCTCCGCCACTACTCCCCTGTCCTGATGGGGCGGGCCGGCCAGACGAACCCCATCGACCGGGGGCGAGTCGAGCCGGTCTACCGCGCCCAGTCCTCCGGTGGCTTTGCGCCCAGCGCGAGCGAAAACCTGGGCGTTTTGCGTCGCCTCCTGCTGGGGCGTCCGGTGGATCTTTGGCATTTCTTTTTCGCACCCAACCCGAGGAGCTCGGCCGCGGGCCGCCTCGCCACGGCGGTTCGAAGAATACCGAGCGTCCACACCGTCTGCAGTGTGCCGGCCAATGGGGTCGACGTGAGGAAGCTGGTCTTTGCGGATGCGACGGTCGCACTGTCGCGGTCCGCGTACGAGCAATTCCGTCAAGAGGGGGTCAGCGAGAGCGCCCTCCGCGTGATTCCCCCGTCGGTGCCCCTTCTCGCAGAGCCGACTTCGCTCGAACGAGCCCAGCTCCGCAAGAAGCATGCGCTTCCCGAGGCTGCAACCATCTGGATCTACCCTGGGGACTTGGAGTTCGGCGGCGGCGCCGAGATCGCATTGGAAGGCTTTGCAGCCTGGAACCAACCGGACTCGATGCTCTTGATGGCCTGCCGCCGGAAAACCCGGCAAGCAGACGAAGCGCTCTGCAGGCTTCAGGCGAGAACAAACCAGTGGGGCATCGATCCGCAAGTCGTCTGGCTCGGTGAAACCCCACGCATTCACGAGTTGCTCGCCGCGAGCGACTTCGTGGTGATGGTCAACCCCGCGGCTTACGCCAAAATGGACTATCCGCTTGTGGCTCTCGAATCGATGTGCCTCGCACGCCCAGTGCTGGTCGCGAAAGGAACTCCTTCTGCCGAGCTTGCCGACGGTGGCGGGGCTATCGCCGTCGAGACGAGCGGCGAAGCCTTGGCCGAGGCGATTGAGCGTCTCAGCGGCGACCGGGCGGCCATCGACGCGGTCGGCCGGAAGGCGCGCGCTCTGGTGGCATCGAAGTTCTCACCGCAAGTAGTCGCAGCATCGTACGAAGTGCTCTATGAGGAACTCCATGGTTGAAGGATCCGAGCAGCAGGCGCGCCAGTACTACGACGACTTCAGTCACTCCTACGAACGAGAGCGAGGCCACGGCTACCATCAAATGATCGACGACCTGGAGCTTCAGGTCACGGCGCCCTACGCCCGGGGCGCTCGCGTGCTCGAGCTCGGCTGCGGAACCGGTTTGATCCTCGCCCGAGTTGCAGAAATCG
>CAMYMX010000500.1 GCA_947259605.1 uncultured Polyangiaceae bacterium
TGCGGAGCCCGTTCAATGGCATGCGAGCGTGGGCAACCGCCAGTGGATCCTTCGCCGTTCGAAGCCGTACGCAGACGCACGGAACGACCGAAAACGGCGAACCGCGCAGATTGTGCGCGTCGATCGAGCATGAAAAGAGGCTCTTTGGTCGATAGCTTCGATGCGCACGGGCTACCTGTTCAGCATCTCACAACCTTTCATTGACGCCGCTACTGCCGAAAACCGGAGTCAACATGCGGTCATGACGCAGAGCACGATGAAAAAGGGGGTAGACAGAACGTCACGCGATTGTGCATTCTCCGCAGCACCGGGGTCCACAGCGACTCTGGAATACGCATTCGGTGCGCTCTCGGTTCGAGAAGGTGGAGGTGCGACGTGAAGTATGGATGGATTGCGATAGTCGCCATGATGGCGGCCTTGTTTTCAACAGGACAGGTCGCTGCTCAGGACCCCAGTGGAAAAGGCTACGGACCGGAGCAAATCGGTCCTGAGGAATCTCCACTTCCGGACCCGGATACGGTCACCGATGACTCCATGTCTGAGCTCGACAAGCTCAAGGCGATGGATGCGGCATCTGACACGCCAGCTGCACCCGCTGCCACCGGGATGGGCAGCGAATCGGCCGAGCGAGAGCGTGCGCTCAGGAGCATCGGCGACGTCGGCAAGAGCGTTCGGTCAGACGAAGACGCCATCCCGCTGAAGTTCCAGTTCCACGGCTACTACCGCGCTCGCTACAACTGGATCGGCAACGCGCCGATGCCCAAGGGTAGCGTCGCCGGCGTCCCCGCCACGGATTTCCCGATCAAGAACTCCTCGTTCGGCGAGATGCGACTGCGTCTCGATCCGGAGGTCACCTACGGTCCAAACCCCGACCTTCCCATCGCGCGGCTTCGCTTCACGATTGACGGCTTGGACAATGTCGTCTTCGGCGACAACGCTCGCGTATTCAGCGTTCCGCTCTTCGCGGTCGACCAATCCGCGACCGACCGCAACGGCTTTGACCTCGGCGAAACGCTGAAGCTCGAGCGTGCTTGGATCGAGTTCCTGGTTCCCATCGGCCAAATCCGAGTCGGTCGCATGGAGTCGCACTTTGGCATGGGTGCTTTGACCCACGCGGGTAACGGCCTCGCCGAGTGGGGCGAGTTCTACCGCGGCGAGACCTTCGACCGAATTCTGTTCGCGACGAGGCCGATCACCTTGGCGCGTGGCATCAGCAAGGGCGACACCCGGCAGACCCCACTGATCTACGCGTTCTTGTACGACCGTCTTTCGCAGGATCCCGTGATCGACTCGACCATATCTTCGGCCCTGGACGGCAGCTCCGGAGCGGCGACCAATCCAAACTTCAAGCCGTTTTACAACACTTTTCCAGCACGCTCGATCTTCCCCCTGGCTTACACGACCAACCTCGATCGGCGCGTGAATGAGATTGCGAACGTACTTGCATGGTTCGATGAGGACTTTGGCCGCGCAGCAACCGACGAGTTTTTCATCGGCACGTACGTCGTTTATCGTTGGCAGCGTTCGACCGACAGTCGAATCACCATCCCGGACGTGGCGTGGCGCTTGAAGCACACCCTCAAGAAGAAGAGGAATCTGGCGATCACGACGGAAGGTGAGTTCTACACCATCCTGGGACACAGCGGCGCTCTGGCGTTCACCGGCGCACCTGGCGCCAACGACCCGCTGGTGAGTTGCCCAGGCGCACCTTGCGCATCGGGCAAGGCGCGAATCTTCAACCTCATTGCCCGACTCGGCGTCATGGACGAAGGCAGTTGGGCGTTTCAGGCCGAAGGCGGCTGGTCGTCCGGTGATGACAACATCCTTTCCGGCGCGTTCCCCGGGACGCCGAATGAGCAGCCCCCCATACTCAGGTCGCGTGGGTTCAACGAGAACGTCAAAGTTGGCCTCTTGATGTATCAGGTCGCGCTGAAGGCCTTGACCTTCCAGGCTCTGTTTCCGCTCAACGCACAGGAGCTCGGCGCGAACGGGAGCGTCTTCAACTCGAAGTACCTCATGCCGAGCTTCCGGTTCACGGTCGTTCCGGGTCTCGAGCTTCATGCTCAGTTCCTGGTGGCCTGGGCCGACAAGCTCGACCCGGTCCTCTACGGGGCCGGCAACTTCAACTCGCAGTGCGGCTTCGACGCCGGTTGCTTCATGGGTTGGGAGGCCGACCTGGCCCTCCGAGCCAGAATGGGCGCCAAGGACATCATCTGGGTCGATCTCGAGACCGGACTCATGCAACCAAAGCAGGCCTTTACAAACGCCGGCTTCAACGATGCCTACCTCTGGACGGTACAGCTCCGAGCTGCCATGATCTTCTGACCGGGCATTTGGGATAAAGAAGGAACGAACCATGAAAATAGGAAATCTTATCTGGGTTCTCGCAGTGGCTGGCTCGGTAGCGGCCTGCAACACCGGGGCTCCGATCACGAACGTGAGGCCGCCAACGCCGGGCACTGGCGGCAGCGACGGTAGCGGCGGCAGCGGCGGCATCCCGACGAATGGTGGTGCCTGTACGACCACCGAGAACGCCGAGGTGTACGCCAACCTCGAATACACCACCGGGGCCGGGGACACGTTCACAGGTCCGGACGCCGCATCGGAGATCGGCGGCGACTGCATCTTCGGCGCGCCGAGCTCGACGCCAGCGCTCGCGGGCTGCGGCGCCGAGTCGGCCGCGGTGCTCAACTGCTTTCCCAACTGTCCTGCCGAAACGATTCAGACGGCTGCCGACTGCGTCGCCGATTGCACGCAAATGGCAACCATCGAGGCCTCCCCGCCGGGGCTCTCCGATGAATGCGTGGCTTGCACGGGGGACACGGTCGCCTGCGGTGCCGCGTTCTGCACCAATCTCTGCGTTTCAGACACCAACGCGCCTGCGTGCATTGACTGCCGTTGCGAAAACAACTGCATCCAGGAGTTCGACACTTGCTCAGGGCTTCCTAGCGACAACGAGTGCGGATAGCGGCCTCGTAGCCGACGGACGAAAGAAAGGCGCCCACGTCATGGGTGCCTTTTTTTGTCTCTAAGTGCACGCCTGATCCGTGATTTCGAGCTCGGGCCGGCAGGGATACGCATCGACATCGACCTGATTGGTCCGGTCGATGATATCCTGGCAGTCGAGGCCCGCGGCGCAGTCGACCGCCCCTTCGAACGCGGTTAGGCACGCCTCGGAGGTTTGCTCGGCGAACGACCGTTCGAGCTCGCAATTTTGCTCGCATGCGTCCTCGGTGCCGAGCACGGCAACCTCGCATACGCCCACCGCCACGGCACAGAACATCGTGCAGGTCGGACCGGGTTCGAAGATGAGCGTGCCCCCGCCGCCGCCCGAGTCGGTTCCTTGTGC
>CAMYMX010000501.1 GCA_947259605.1 uncultured Polyangiaceae bacterium
GCATGTGCTCAACATTCGCCGACGTCTTCATTGCCATCGCGATGCTGAAGACGAGCGCAATCACCGCCGCGATGGCGTGCGACCAACCACGAGCCGTCGGCTTTTTCGCTCGCGCGACCATCATTGTCCCTGGCACGCTTAGGTCACGGAGTCACCGCGACGAGCCGTGAACACGTCAACTAGACCTTTCCCGTCATTGCGAGGTTCGATCCCAAGAAACTCGCTGTCGGTGCTGTCGTTCCTCAAAACGTTGTCCGCCTGCGAGATATGAGCCGCGATGATGGCGAAGGTGACCCAGCGGACAGAGCTCGGACCCTTACGTGCGTTGCCGATGGCTCGACAAGCGCGAATCGAGCGCGGCATGCGCCTTGGCCTCGCGCAGTGCGCGCAGCTCACGCTCACGCCCGACTTCGTGTGGGACCGAGACTTTAGGTCAGGCTGCGCGTCGCGTGTAGCGATGATGCAGTCCGCCGACCATCGGGAGGGCGACGACCTTCCCCCCATCGGCGGACTCGCGCTCGCGGCTTCAGGCTCGATCTGGCGGTCGCGAGCAGGACGTACAGCAAGTGAAGCATCGGGGTAGGCTAGCTTGACCCCGGGTACGGAAACACCAACGATTGCGCCATCGACGGGGTTCTGAGGAGGCACAGGGTCTTCAGGCCTTCTTCGCGAAGCTAGGCGGGGTCACCGGCGAGACCTTCGAGGTCGAGCCGATCTCCATCACGCCTTTTGGAGATGAGCTGGTGGTGACGCACGTCAGGGATCGGTTGGTAGTTGGAGGCGCGCAGATCGAGATCGACGCGGTCGTCGTCTGGCGCATTGTTGGCGGCCACATTGCGGAGGCCTGGGACATTCCGGCTGTGAATACGGCGCGCCCGCAGACGAGAACGGAGCCAGGCGTCGAGCGACCCGAGGACGGGGCTTGAGATGACTGCGCATGACATCGTGCTCTATGGCGCCACCGGGTTCGTGGGGCAGCTCGTCGCCGAGTACCTCGCTCGACATCCGGAGGGCAGTCGATTCTCTTGGGCGATCGCCGGCCGCAACCCGGACAAGCTCAACGCACTCCGAACCTCCTTGGCAGACGCGGCTCCCGAGATGATCGTCGCGGACACGTCGGACAGACCGTCGATCGACGCCATGGTGTCGAAGGCTCGCGTCGTCGTCACGACGGCCGGGCCTTATGCCGAGTACGGGGGCGACGCGGTCGTCGAGGCCTGCGCGAAGCAGGGCCGGCACTATGCGGACCTCTCTGGCGAGTACTGGTTTCAGAGGGCGATGATCGATCAATTCCACGAAGAGGCGCAGCGCACCGGAGCGAAGATCGTGCACGCCGCTGGGATCGACAGCGTCCCCTCAGACCTGGGCACCCAGTTTGTCATCGAGCAACTGGAACGGCGGGGCAAAAGGGCTGCTCAAGTGAAAGCGCTCTTCACGGACTACGCCGGTTCGTTTAGTGGAGGCTCGAAGAAAACGCTCGAAGCACTCGAACAGCTTCCGAAATCGGGAAAGTACGATGCGGCGTTCTGCAGCGATCCGTACGTCCTCGCTCCTCGGGCCGAGGGAAAGCTCGAGCACGAGACCGTCACAGGTTGGGACCGGCGGCGGTTTGATCGCGATTTCAGAGCACTCGGCGTCCCCTTCTTCATGGCGCCGATCAACGCGCGCATCGTACGACGCTCGCTGGCACTGAGTGGGCGTCTACCCTGCTCCTACGCAGAAGGCACGTCCGTGGGCGCTGGGTTGAAGGCAGGCTGGCTGTGGATGAGCCGCGGTCTCGGGTACTTCGTCGGGGCCCCGATTCCGCTCTCGCCGAAGCCAGGTCAGGGCCCACCGGAATGGTTGCGGCGTGCCGGCAAGTTCCGCGTCGCGCTGAAAGCGACATCCGCCACCGTTGAACACGCAGCGATGGTCGATGTGCGAGGGCGTGGCGATCCAGGCTACCTCGCGACGTCGAAGATACTGGGCGAGGTCGGACTCTGCCTCGCGCTCGGTCACGAAGAGGCTCCTCGGAGTGGAGGCGTGCTCACTCCCGCGCTCGCGCTCGGCTCAGTTCTGCGCGAGCGCCTTGCAGCTACGGAGAGAGGCGAGTTCATGCAGTTTAGGGTGCTCGCCGAGACTTAGAACTAGCGCGCGTAGGGAGCGTCGCCACCGCGGCCGCTTGGGTCCCGCCGTTGGCCGGGTTGCCAAGGTGCGTCGAGCAAGAAGGCGATCACCGAAGCCACGCACATGCCGAGGTTGGCGCGCCAAGGCGGCGAGGCTGGGGTTTGTTGAAGCACGCTCAGGGTGGCGAGGAGCGTAGGTACATAGAACAACAGCGACGCGGTAGGCGCAGCCCATCGCGCCCAGCGCTCGCCGCGGCGAATCGGAAACGCAACGAGGAGCAGCATCAGCGTCCCGAGCGCCAGCCAGCCACCGCCGGCGACTTCCATGAGAGCCTTGATCAGTGCCTGCGTCGCAGCGTCGAGCTCGGCCCACTCCTTGCCCAACGCAACCGCGTGATACGGCATGAAAGTGGGTCGAAAGAGATAGATCGTGCCGAGTGCCAGGCTCGGGAGCGCGATGCCGGCGTAGATCCAGGCAGCCACGCGGCGGCGAAGCGAACGAGCAGGTCGTGAAGCATTCATTCGTTCGGCCTCAGGAGGAGCTTGCCGCCGGTCATTTGGCTGACGTACTCCTGGATAGCTCTCGGCGCGTCTTCGAGAGGGTACTCCGCCCGAATGTCGCTTTTGAGATCGGTGGAAAGCAGCTTCTGAGCACGGCGCCACATCAGCATGGTCTGCACCAAGTTCTTACTGGTGATGAAGGGGCCGAGCCAGAACCCGTCCACGGACTTGTTCTCGAAGATCAGCTGAGCGGGCGTTGCCTGGGCAGGCTCGAAAGAAAGAGCACTAAATACCGTGACCTTACCATGAGATGGTAGCGCACGAAGCAGCCGTGCAGTCAGCTCCCCAGCAACCGCATCGAGGGCCCAGTGAGCATCGTGCCTATGACAGGCGTCGCGGAGTGCCTCGTCAAAGCCGGAATCGCTGCTGTTGAGGACGATGGAGGCTCCCTCCTGCCGTAGTAGCTCGACCTGCGCGTCCCGGCGCACGACGTTGATCACTTCAATCCCTTCACCGGAGGCTAGACGATTCACCATGCGTCCCAGGGAGCTCGCAGCAGCCGAGAGCACGATAGCTTTGTGACCGCCCTTCTTCGCGATTTCGATGAACGCGCTCGTCGTGAGGGGATTGATCACGGAGGTAGCCCCTTGCTCGAGGCTCACCGACTCGCGCAGAGGAAGCGCCCCGCCCTTCGTCGACACGACCATGTATTGCGCCCAGGCACCGTCGCGCCT
>CAMYMX010000502.1 GCA_947259605.1 uncultured Polyangiaceae bacterium
AGCTCCACGGCGAGCGCCTGTCCGATGGCACGCACCGCGTACTTCGATGCCGAGTAGGCGCCGACACCGGGCGTGGCCATCATTGCTGCCACGCTACCGATGAACGCGAGGCGTCCCTCTCGTTCGCGCAGGTGTGGGATCGCGTAGCGCGCGGTCATCGCCGCGCCGATGACGTTGACGTCCAACTGGCGCCTCCAATCGGCGGCGGAAAGCTTTTCGATCCGACCTGCGACCGAAAAACCAGCGTTGGCAACCGCGACATCGAGGCCGCCCAGACCGCGCACCACCTTTTGAACAGCTTCAGCGACGGACGCCTCATCTGCCACGTCACATCGGACGGCCAGCCCTTTGGCTCCCTGTGATTCGAGCTCCTGGACCACTTCTTGGAGTCGTTCTTCGCGCCTTCCAGACACGGCGACCGCGGCGCCTTCTTTGGCGAAGGCCAACGCAAGCGCGCGGCCGATCCCGCTGCCCCCGCCGGTAATCCAAACGACTTTGTTTTCGAAACGCTTGGCCATCGTCTGCGCGTAGCAGCTCCCCGAGCCGCTTGCCACGGGCCGGCCCGGGCCTATTCGGCCGTCGTATCGATCGGCTCGTCGACGGCCGCGGCGCCAGGGTCCGTGGCCCAGCGGGTCAGCGGTGCAAACCGCTGCGAGAGTCGCCGCGCGAGATCGACGTCGAGCCGGTACAGGCAGGGAACCACCAATAGCGTAAGCAGCGTCGAGAAGGTCAGGCCGTAGACGATCACCTGGGCCATGGGCGCCAGGTGAGGAAGGCTTTCGGTTGCCAGTGACAGAGGAAACAGCCCTGCAATCGTGGTGATGCTCGTCAGGAAGATCGGCCGAAGCCGCAGCTTTCCCGATTCGACGATCGCTTCGTCGAGCGCGAGGCCGCGATCTCGACGTTTGTTGATGAAGTCGACCAGAACGAGCGAGTCGTTGACGACGATTCCCGTGAGACCGACCAGACCGACCAGTGCGATCAGGCCAATTGCGTTGGGGCTGAGTAAAAAGCCTCCGGCCACGCCGATGAACGACAGTGGAATGGCGGCCATCACGACGAGCGGTTGGGAGAAGCTCTGAAACTGGGTCGCTAGGATCGTATAGATCAGCAGCATCGCGACGATGAACGCTCGCAAGAGCGAATCCACCGATTCCTGCGTCTCCTCGAACTGGCCGCCGTACTCGAAACGAATGTCGGGGTTGGCTGCCTCGAGCGGTGCTAATCTCTTCTGTAGCCTCGAGTTGACCTTTCCGCTGTTGGTCGCCTCCTCGTCGATTCCCGAAAGAACGCTCACGACCCGCTTCTGCTGGTAGCGGCGAATCACGCCCGGGCCCCGGCCGTGTGAGACTTCCGCGATTTCACGAATGGCCACTTCATCGCCGCTGGGCGCGATCAGTTGGAGGGAGGCGATGCGCGCAGGGTCCTCCTGGACGTCTTCTCGCAGCTGGACGAGGATGTCGATCTCGTCATCGCCTTCGCGCAGCGTCGATGCTGGCGTTGCGCCGAACGCGCTGCGCAGCCATCGGCTGACCATTTCGGGGGTGAGGCCATGAAGCGCGGCGCGCTGCTCATCGACTTTGATCTGGAGCTCCTGCTTGCCGAGCTCGTAGTCGTGGCTTGCGTTGCGCGTGCCCGGCGTGAGGCGAACCTCGGCGAGCACTTGCTCGGCCAGCTCGAGGAGGCGTTCGTGGTCTTCCCCGCGAATACGCACGGCGACCGGAGCGCCTCTCGGCGGCCCGGCTCTCACCTCGACGATCTCGAGGCGTGCTGGGCCCACGACGTCGTCGTAGAGCGCGCTGACCTGTGCGACTAGATCGCGACCGGCATGCAGGCTGCTGCGCTCCGTGATCGGAACGACGAAGACCGTGACCATACCGAGATGGTCGCCCGAGCTGAAACCCATGTCGGTGCGGGTCATTCCTCGAACGGCCACGGTGGCTTCGACGTCTGGATTGTCGAGGGCCATGATGCGCGCGTCGAGCTCCGCGAGCAGCGCCTCGGTTTCCTCTTTCGACGCGTCGGTCGGCATGTGGATTCGAACGTCGAACATGTTCGGATCGCCTTCGGTCAAGAGGATCACGTCCTTTACGTTGAACGCGATGGCAACCATCAATCCACAAAGGGCATAGGCGCCCACGACGACGCTCGCTCGATGCTGAAGCGACCAGCGGAGAATCCGTTCGTAGGCGACCAGAATCCGAGAGGCGGCACGTTGCAAGCGGGTCTTCGGGGGCGCGGACTCGGCGTCCTTCCGATGGGACAGCCTTCCGAAATCCGCCATGTGGCTGGGCAGGATGAACATCGCTTCGATGAGCGATGCTCCGAGCGACGCGACGACGACCTTGGGGATGATCGAAAACGCGTCCCCGAGGACGCCCTCCATCATGAGAAGCGGCAAGAACGCGGCCCAGCTGGTGAGCGTGGACGCGACCACCGGCCAAAACACTTCTTGCGTGCCGACGACGGCAGCCTTCCGCCTCGGCATGCCCTCTTCCATGTGCCGGTAGATGTTTTCGATGATGATGATCGCGTCGTCGACCACCACGCCTAGGCACAGGATCAAGGCCATCAGCGACATCATGTTGATGGTGATGCCCATCGCGTGCATCGCGATGATCGCCCCGGCGAGCGCGACCGGCAGCCCCACGGCGGCCATCGTGGCGTTGCGCGCACCGACGGCCACCCAGAGCAAGAGCAGCACGAGCAAAAGCCCCACCGCGGCGTTCGTGTAGAGCGTGCCGAGGGAGTGCTCGACTTCCGCCGAAGCGTCGCCAAACAAGTCAATTTTGACCCCCGGCGGAAGCGTCGGGCCCATGCGAGCGACCAGCGCACGCACATCGCCGCTGATCTCGACGCTGTCCGCCTGCTCTTCTTTGCGAACCGTGAGAACGATCGCAGGCTCGCCGTTCACGCGTCCGCTGAACTTGCCCGCCGCAAAGGTGTCCGAGACTTCCGCCACGTCGCCGACTCGCACCGAGCCGCCGGCATGGTCCGGTCGGATCACCACACGGGAAAGCTCGTTGACGTCGTTGACTCGCGTCATCCCGCGTACGAGCCGGGCGTCGCCGTGGCCCTTCGTCGTCCCTGCGGGTACGTTGGCAGCCCTGAAGCGAAGCGCATCGCTCACCGCGGTGAGGGGAAGCTGGTACGCTGCAAGTCGGTCCGGATCGACATCGACCCGGAATTCCCGGTCTCGAATGCCGTTGCGCCAGATGCCCGACACCCCGGATAAGCGCTCGATTCGGTCCGCCAGGTCTTTTCCGACTTGGCGCAGGACCACTTCCGGGACCTCTCCGCGAATCGCAACCGCGATCGTCGGA
>CAMYMX010000503.1 GCA_947259605.1 uncultured Polyangiaceae bacterium
TCGTGACCTTGCAGCGCCCGCAGATCGCCGTGCTGAAAGCGATGGGCTATCGCAACCCGACCATCGCCATCCACTACTTCAAGATGGTGGCCCTGATCGTCAGCTTCGGCGCGCTGATCGGGCTCGGGCTCGGCGTCTGGCTGGGCAAGGGAATGCTCGCGATGTACGCGGAGTTCTTTCGGCTTCCCCAGATGCCACAGCGGGTCGACTTGACCGTCAGCGCAAATGCGATCTTGTTCAGCCTTCTTGCCGGTGCCCTCGGCGCATCGCTAGCCGTTCGCGCGGCGGTGGTCCTCCCTCCCGCGACAGCGATGCGACCGCCAGCGCCTGCCAGATACAAGACGGCAGCGATCGAGCGCTGGGGGGTCACGCGCTGGTTGAACCAGACGACATTGATGGTGTTTCGTGAGATCTGGCGCCGCCCAGGGCGCACGGCTCTTTCTTCCCTGGGAATCGCGTTAGCGCTCTCGATCGTGATCCTGGGGCGCTTTGGATACGACGCGTACGGTCCGATGATGATGGTCCAGTTCGAGCGGCAGCAGCGCGAGGACCTCACGGTGAGCTTCGTTGACGCGATGCCAGAGCGGAGCCTGGGTTACCTGGCACACGTCCCAGGCGTCGAAGAGGTCGAGGGGATTCGGTCGACCGCGGTTCGAATGCGATCGGGCCACCGCTGGCGGGACACGGTCCTCATGGGAATTTCGAGCGACGCCCGGTTACGGCAGCTCTTCAGCCTCGACTTCAAACACGTTCCGATCCCCGACGAAGGCGTCCTTCTGACCAGCGTTCTGGCCGAAATCCTCGACGTCAAAGAGGGAGACGTGATCGAGATTGAGCTCAAGGAAGGCGATCGCGGCGATCGTGAGCTCACGGTTGCGGGGCTCATCGAAGAAGGGTTTGGCCTTCAGGGGTACATGTCGAAGCTAAACCTGCATCGCTTGTTGCGGGAGAGCCCGAGGTTCTCGTCGGCGTTGCTGCGCATCGACGCACCGATGGAGGGGGAAGTCCAGTCGCGGCTGAACGACATCCCGGCCATCCAGGCGGTCGCGCGAAAGAGCGATGCCATCGCGAGCTTCGAAAAACAAACCGACGAGACGATGAAGGTGATGACGTTCATCATGACTTTGTTTGCAACGGCCATTGCGATTTCGATCGTCTACAACAATGCTCGCGTGAGCGTGTCGATGCGAGGTCGAGACTTGGCGACACTCCGCGTGCTCGGCTTCACCCGCGCCGAAATTTCCGCGATTTTGCTCGGCGAGCAGGCCGTCCAAATTGCCATCGCGATTCCATTGGGACTGATTCTCGGGACCCTCGGCGCCAAGGCTCTGATCGCGAGCTGGGCCGATCCGGAGATTTTCCGAATCCCTTTCATCATTTCGGACCAGACCTACGCCTTTTCCGTCGCCGTGGTCCTCGCGTCGGGCATTGCCAGCGCGCTTTTGGTCCGGAGGAAGCTCGACCGCTTGGACCTCATCGGCGTTCTGAAGACGCGGGAGTGATCCCGGTCCGAGGCTTCGCTAGCGCCCGGCTAGGATGCCGGGCCGAGATGTGATACCCGTTGCCCGGTTTCTATTCGATGAATCAGCGCGCAACATCGACGATGGCCCTCGTGCTCGCGCTCGGCTTCAGCGCCACGGCATGGGCCCAGGACGTCGGCGTGCAAGAGCCCTCGGCCGAACCTGAAGAGACGCCCGAGGGCCCTCCACCGACCGCGGGCGCTCTTCCCTACGAGGATCCGACGAGCCAGCCGGACAACGTCGAGGACTTGCAGAAGCTAGGCGCGCCCGAGGACGTCGCCCCCGCCGCTGAGGCCGAGAGCGAGACCGCAGAGGTGGATGGGGCCCAAACCACGGGGTCCCTTCCCCTAGAGGACCCCATGCTACACGCGCCCAAGGAGCCGGAAGCGTCGGACGAAGGCAAGACGGAACCCACCGAGGCGCCAGAGCTCGAGACCCGCGACGAAGACTCGAACGTGAAGGTCTACTACGGATATGAGAGCGGCCTTCTCGTCGGGGTCGACGATTGGTTTTTCCTGTCTGTCGCCGGCCTGGTGCAAGCCCGGTACACCGTCAACTATCGGACCAAGCCGCCGACGGACCCGGACACGCTCGTCCGTGAAAAACAGGTGACCCAAGGGTTTGATGTGGCGCGAGCGCGTTTTCAGCTGGGCATCGGGCTCACCGAGTTTGTGGCCTTGTACATGCGAATCGGTGTCGTGGCTGGCGGCGATTTCTCGTTTCAACGCGCATTCATCGACTTGAAGTGGAAGTGGTTTCGCATCCGGGCGGGCCTCTTCATGAACGAGCTCATCGCAGAGTCCTTGGTCAACCCGAACGACCTGTACTTCTTGGACTATTCGATTCTCGAGAATGTCTACTCGCCCGGCAGCTCCAAGGGCGTGATGTTCACCTACCTCCGCCGTCGCTTCTCGATCAACCTCGGCTACTCCGACGGCCTTCGAACCGGCTTCTCGGAGATCCGGTCGCCGCAGAGAGCAGATTTCGCCGTCACACTACGTACCCAATACGGCTGGGGCAAGAATGGTCTCGCAGGATTCAATCGGCTGACCTCGCGACGCGGCACTCCGTTCGGCGCTCGTCTTGGTGCCGCCGTGCACTATCAGGATGGGGGAAGAAGCCAAGGAACGGCCCCGGTTAAGATCTTGCTCGGCACGATCGACCTCTCGATCCGAGGGAACGGCTGGAGTGCACTGGTCTCCACGGCCGTTGGACAGGATGGCACGTCCGCCTTTTCAACGACCGATCCGGGAGAGGTCTTGAGCGTCGGTGCTAACGCGTCGGGCGGCTATTTCGTGCTGGAGAACCTCCAGGTGTTCGCTCGGTACGGCTTCGAGGCCAAACCGAGGTTCCAGGGCGCGCTGCCCGCGAACGTGCCCGACATGCTCGCTGGGGAGCTCAGTGCCTTTCACGCCTTCGGCGTAGGTTTTTCGTATTTCGTCATCCCAGGTCGGGACAACGTGAAACTTTCGAGCGACTTCCAGTACTTCTTGGGCAACGAGCAGGGAAGCATCGTTCCCACATCGCCGCTCAACTCCATCCAACCCAACGTCGACGGAAGCCAGTTTTCGTGGCGGATTCAACTCAGCGCAGCGTTCTAGAGGTGGGCTGCGTCGGGCTGCTCTAAGGCAGGCCCAACAGAATCATGCCGCGCGACGTGCTTGCGCAGCGCCGCATTGAGCTCCGCGGCTTTTTGAAAGGTGACGCCGTGCCCCGCGTCATCGAAACGCTGCACACGGGCGTTGGGAATGCGCGCGGCGAGTCTGTCGGTCTGTGTGGGGCGTATCAAG
>CAMYMX010000504.1 GCA_947259605.1 uncultured Polyangiaceae bacterium
GCTGTGTGCGCCAATCGTCACGGCAATGGACGCATCGTACTTCGCGACTTCTTGCAGGGTGCGGGAGTAGGCCTTGTTGCCGAGCCCCATGCCGCCGTGCGCTTCGGGGATGACCAGGCCAAACATGCCGAACTCTTTCAGCTCGTCGATGAACTCCTGGGGGAGCTCGCCAGCGACGTCCCATGCCCGAAGGTCCTCGGCGCGGGGGCCCAACAAGCCTTCGAGCGCTCCGGAAACATCACTGAGGGTTTCTTTTTCTGCGTCGGAGAGCGTTGGGAACGGAAAGATGACGTCCTGTTCGATGCGGCCCATGCACAGGGATCGCATGAAGCTCGTGGTGTCTTTATCGGCCACTGGTCACTCCTTTTTCGAGGTGGCCCATCATGCACGGCGACGGGCCGCGCGTCCATGGACTCCCAGGGGCCTTCATAGGGTCAGAGAGTCGCGCGTGCCAGCGTGCTGCAGGGGCCGAAAACCTTGGCGGACTGCGAGCTCAACGAGAAAGGGGCCGCCCGCATTCGCGGAACGGCCCCTCGGATCGCTCGAGGATTCGAGCTCGGCCCTATTCGCTAACCTCAATCTCCGCGACTTCGGTTTCTGCAACATCCGACTTGTTCTTGTTCCTGCCCAGGACGCCCCAGAACGCCGTGCCGGCGCCGATGCGCCAGGCGAACGAAGCATCGGCCTTCGACCTGCCCTGGCCCGTGGCGATGCCGGGGCCGAGGTCGAAGTAGAACCAGGGAGCGATGTTCTCGTTTGCCTTGATCTCCACGCCCATCCGAATGAGCAGGGGAATCCAGGTCCCGTTCACGGCGTCCTTTTGGATCCAGACCGTGAAGGGGATGTAGCCGCCCGTCACGACTGTGACGCGCTCGTGAACGTCGATTGTGAAGGGAGCACCGACCTCGATCTTGACACCAAACAGGAAAGACCGGGGATCAAAGCCGCCGGCGATGAGAATGCCCGGCTTGACGAGAATCGCTGTGTCGTTCGTCACTTTGGGCTTTTCTTTGGACGCAAGCGTCCAACGCAGGATGCCATTGATGCCTAGGCCGAATCGGACGGTCTTCGAGTTGAGTCCTCGGATTGAGACGCCAAAGGCTCTTGTCCTGCCGCCAGCACGTGCAGCGCCCCAGTCGTCATAAACCAGCTCGCCGCTCAGGCCCCAGTCCATCTTCTTTTTGCCCTTGTTCCACCACTCGTAGAACGTGGACGGATAGCCGGTGCCACCGCTATGGACCATGTCCTGTTCCAGCTTCTTTGCGCCGATCACAGAATTCTCGGGCCCTGCCAACGCCGGGCTCGCCATCGCTAGAACCAGGACGAATACACCAATTGCTTTTGCTGTCATTTCCAGCTGCTCCTTCCCCGTGAAACTGGCCGAAGCCTAGATGACAAGTGCCCACATAGCTAGCGATTATGAGTGGCAAATCGGCACGACAGGGATTTCTGCTTTCCATAGTGGTTTCAGCGGTTTTTGAGGATTGTCCGTCCATGTAAGCGAAGCGATCGCCGGTCTTGACCATGACCGCGCGATCACCATAAGCGATTCACGGAGGATCCATGCGAACAACTGCGCTTCTATTTGTGACTGGTCTCTTGGTCGTGGGCTGCAAGAACCCCGGCGCCGACGTGGCGCCTGCGAAGGTCGAGCCCGCCGCTGACAGCAAGGCAGTGGTCGTCCCCGGCGGCGAGCCCGACAAGGAGGCGGGAAGCTCCTTGGCCATCAACCCATCGAACAGCAAGGTGGAGTTCGTTGGCGCGAAGGTCACCGCAAGTCACGAAGGAGGGTTCACCGATTTCGCGGGCAAGGTCGACATGGGCGACCCCATCGAACAGAGCAGCATCGAGTTGACCATCCAAACGGCCTCGCTCTTCGCCGACAAGGAAAAGCTCACCAAGCACCTGAAGTCACCGGATTTCTTCGACGTCGGCAAATTCCCAACCGCGACCTTCCGCTCCACCGAGATCAAGAAAGACGGCGCCGGCCACACGATCAGCGGGGACTTGACGCTTCATGGCGTCACCAAGCGAATCAGTTTCCCGGCCACGATCAGCGCCACCGACTCCGCGGTCAGCGCGAGCGCGGAGTTCTCGATCAACCGTCAGGACTTCGGCATCGCGTATGCTGGAATGAAGGATGACCTCATCCGCGACCTCGTGGTGATCAAGCTTTCGCTGAAGCTGCCGCGCCAGAGCTAGTCATTGGCCATGTTCGGCCAGGGCTGTAGGCCGAGGAGATCTTTGACGGCGATCTCTCCCGTCTCACGCACCCCAGTGGCCGCGTCGGCGATGGTCCATGCATGGGTCCCGCGGCCCATCGGCTGCGATTCCACGAAGATGCAGCGGAGCTCGCCTTCTTCGAACCCGCACTGCGCTTGAATGGACCGGAGTAGCTGCAGGTTGTGTAGATGCCCCTCACCGAAATTCCACCCGACGACGATGCCGGTGACGAGCTCACCATCTAGGTATTCGTACGCGTCGATGTCGTCGACGGCCTTGGGCAGCAGGAACTGCAGGCACCGGCCGTGAAGGTGCATCGAACGGAAAGCGAGCACCTTGGACATCGAGGCGATGATGTCGTCCTCGTCGAGCATGCCCTCGAGCTGCGCGTGGAGACCCGGCGCGACTTTGGTGATGTGCGCGTCGATCTTCTTCCAAGAGTCGCCCCTGAAGAGCCAGACGCTGTAGGCCCAGTTCCCCGCGTAGTACCGCATCGAACATAGAAACGAGGCACGCGAGGGGACGAGGTTTCCGAACAACGGGACTGCGATGAGCGCAAACGCGAGGTAGGCGATGAGCAGTGGCGAGCCAATGCTGAAGGCGCTCACGTCGGCATAGTGCCCGAAGAGCACGAACGCTCCGTACACCATGATGACATTCCATTCGATCGGGACGCCCATGGGGATGCTGCTGGTGATGAAGATGTGGAACAAGAGCATGACGGTGAGCGCGACAGTCGTCGGCATGCCACCGTCGCTGAGGACGAGAACGACCGGAAAGACGAGCTCGACCGCGGTGCCCGCGTGCGCCATGACATGCGTCAGCCGGGAAGGGCGGAGGTCGTCCGGATAGCTTCGGTAGAACAGCTTCCTAATCGACCCGATACGCGTGAGTGGGCTGTTGCTCTGCATCACCGCAACGACCGACGGAAAGTGGTGGTTGAGCTTCGAGGTCGCTGCCCACATCCAGATCGCAACCCAAACCAGCTTCGAGCCTGCCAGCCA
Source organism: uncultured Polyangiaceae bacterium (assembly GCA_947259605.1). Classification (GTDB taxonomy): domain Bacteria; phylum Myxococcota_A; class Polyangia; order Polyangiales; family Houyiibacteriaceae; genus SG8-38. The sequence continues at coordinate 3,228 of CAMYMX010000504.1, forward strand.
ATCATTGACAAACAGGAAGCAGACCAGCGCCGTGTAGTAGTGCTCGGCGCGCGACGCGAGGAA
>CAMYMX010000505.1 GCA_947259605.1 uncultured Polyangiaceae bacterium
CTGCCGGGTCTCCCGCATCGAGCTTGAGGACGACCAAGTCGCGCATCAGTTGCAAGAGCTGACGGGCGAAGTGCTGCATGTCGACGCTCTTGTCGGCCAGCGCGTCGACGGCGTGAACCACGCGGGCACCGTCTCCTTGGAGCACGGCGCCGGCCACGTCGTAAAGTGCCTCGCGCGCTGCGATCCCCAGGCTCGAGGCCACGGTGTCCGCGGTGATTCGATCGTCTGAGATGGCAACGAGTTGGTCGAGCAGCGTGAGGGCGTCCCGCATCGAGCCAGCAGCCTCACGCGCTACGACCGAGATCGCCTCGTCGTCCGCCGACAGGGATTCAGCGCCGAGGATATCGCGGACTCGCTCCGCGATGAGCCGGTGGGGAATGAGCCGGAAGTCGTACTGCTGACATCGAGAACGGATGGTGATCGGCACCTTGTGGCTCTCGGTGGTCGCGAAGATGAATTTGACGTGGTCGGGGGGCTCCTCGAGGGTTTTCAGAAAGGCATTGAAGGCGCCCGCCGAAAGCATGTGCACCTCGTCGACGATCACGATCTTATACCGGTCCCGCTGCGGTCGATAGGGCAGCGACTCTTGCAGCCTTCGGACATCCTCGACGCTGTTGTTCGAGGCGCCGTCAATCTCCTGGACGTCCACGTCGACGCCCGCGGTGATGTCGAGGCAGGGCGCGCATTCATTGCAAGGGGTTGGAGTCGGCCCTTTTTCGCAGTTCAGCGCCTTGGCGAGCAACCGTGCGGTTGTCGTCTTGCCCACACCGCGAACCCCGGTGAAAAGGAACGCATGCGCCACACGATTGGCGCCGATGGCATTGGCGAGCGTGCGCGCAACGTGCTCTTGGCCGACGAGGTCGTCGAAGCTCTGGGGCCGGTATTTCCTTGCGAGAACGGTGTACGACATCGGGCGGACGAGCCTATCACGGCTGCCTGTCTGGCGCAGCCGCGCTCGCTCTACCGTGTGGAGCTACTGCCCTTCTTGGGCGTCGAGGATTTCTTCGAGCTCTTCGTCTTCGAGCTCTTCGCCTTCGAGGTCTTCGTCGTCTTCGAGGTCTTCGTCGTCTTCGAGGTCCTCGTCCCCTTCGAGGCCTTCGGTTTCCATGGCTTCTTGCATCATTTCTTCCATGGTCGGCATGCCTCCGGCAGCGTCACCGCGGTCGTCTAAGCCGTCGCCGTCTTCGTCGACCAAGGCGTTGGGATCGCCACCCATGATGGCATTACCCAGACCGATCGAAAGCTGGGGGTACCAGGTGATCACGCCGAGACCGATCAGCATCAGGCCCACGAAGGGTGCAACGCTACGTATGACGTGACCAAGCCCCTTCTCATAGAGCGCGCTTGCGACGAAGAGGTTCAGGCCGACGGGCGGCGTGAGGTAGCCGATCTCGAGGTTGACGATGAAGATGATGCCGAAGTGCATGGGGTCGACGCCCATCGATGCGGCGATTGGCGCCAACATGGGGACGAAAACGAACATCGCACTGAGGATGTCCATCATCATGCCAACGCCTAGAAGGATCACGTTGAGCAAGATGAGGAACTGCCAGTGCTCGAGGTCCTTGCCCTGCATCCACTCGACCATGAGGGCGGGGATCTCTTCCTTTTCGAGGAACTCGCCGAGTGCGAGCGCCATGACCAGGATGACCAGGAAGGAGCCGAGGAACACGCCCGTCTCTGCGAAGATGCCGGGGATGGCTTTGAGCTTGAGCGCTCGGTGCAGCCAAACCTCGACCACGACCGCATAGGCGACGCTGACCGCGGATGCCTCGACGGCGTTGAAGATACCGCCGTAAATGCCACCGAGGATCAGGATCGGGAACATCAAGGCCCAGAAGCCGTCACGGGTCGCGGCGGCCAGCTTCTTGAACTTGAACGGAGCGGTCGGGACCTTGTCGACGATGCCTTGATAGAAGGAGTAACCGATCAGAATCGAGCCCATCACCAGGCCGGGACCGAAGCCCGAAGCAAACAGACGCTCGACCTCGATGACCGCGGTTTGGTTGACGATCGGGTAGACGATCATCGGGATCGACGGCGGAATCAGGATGCCTAGCGAGCCCGCGGATGTGAGCAGGCCGTGGGAGAAGCGTTCTCGGTAGCCCTCGGCGATCAGCGCCGGGCCCATCATGGTGCCGATGGCGACGACGGTTGCAGGGCTCGAGCCGCTGATCGCCGCAAAGAGCATGCATGCGATGACACCGCTCATCGCCATGCCGCCGGGGACCCAACCGATGAGGGCCTGTGCGAAGTCGACCAGGCGCTGGCTGATCTGCCCCCGGCTCATGACCGCGCCGCTCATGATGAAGAACGGAATCGCGAGAAGGGTGGGGCTGTCCGCGAGGCTGCGAATGCCTTCGATGACGATCGTGAACTGCTCCGGTTCGCGGAAGCCGCTCCAGAGGAAGAGGCTGCCGAGGGTGGCGATGCCGATCAGAACGAACAGCGGTGAACCCACGAGCGCTGCGGCGATGATTGCCGATGCCAGGATGCCGCCCTTGCCGAGGAACGGCAGGAAGAGGACGATCGCGATCATGATCAGGAGGGGAAGCTTGCGCTCTTTGACTTGGTTCATCCTTCCGCTCCCTTCTTGGAAACCTGGGCCGCAGCGACCACGGCTTCTTCTTCGGGAGCGGCGCCGTACGAGCCGCCGAGAATGGAGCTAAAAGCGGCGCCGATGTAACGAATCGTGGTCATGGCAAACGCGGCGGGAACCGCGATCGTCGCTACCCAGTCGGGGATGTTGGTTTGCTCGAATCGGCCTTCGAGCTGGATCGCTTCTGACGCGTACTCGTAGCCAAGCAATGCCATGAAGAAGCAAAACGCGGCTGTTAGCAGGTAACCGGTCGCATCGGAGAACCTGGACATCGACGGAGGGACCACCTTTTTGAGTGCGCCCACTTGAATGTGCTTGCCCTCATGGGCGCAAACGCTGGCGCCGAGAAAGCCGACCCAGAGGAGCATGATGAGCGAAAGCTCCTTGGACCAACTGTACCCGTCCGGGAAGTAGTTGAACGTGATGTACAAGTACAGTGCGGTGACCACGGCAAACGCGATGACCTTGCTAACCCAACCGGCCTCGCGCGCCTTCAACAACTTGAAGAACCAAAGCCCGGCGCCGAGCGTGTAAAGCAGTAGATAGAACCAGCGCGATTCGACTTGGGGCTGAAGCATGATCCAGCCGAGAAGGCCGAGCCCGGCGCAGGCGGCGATGGTTTCGATGAGCGGCTTCATCCGGGATTGCTCGCGGCCTTCGGACGCATGCTTCTCAGCCGTCCAAAAGG
>CAMYMX010000506.1 GCA_947259605.1 uncultured Polyangiaceae bacterium
CCGCGGCCTTGAGCTGCGCGTTGACCGAGCGCATCACCTCGAGCAGCGGCGCCATCTGGTCTCGCAGGGCTTCGGGCAACTCGAGCTCGCCCACGCGCTCTGCAAACGTGGCTCCGCCGCCGCTTCGCATTCGGTAGCCCTGCTGCCTCAGCAACGCCCGAATCAAACTGATGTGCCGGGTCCGCGTTTGCACCAGCGCTTCGCGTACCGCCACCTGGGCTCGAAGCGCACGGCTGCTGTCTGAGCTCCGATGCGCCGGCCGATATGCGCCGAGCTCGCAAGCTTCGCAAAGCGCCCGTGCATCGCGTCGGTCGGTTTTCACTTTGCGACTTCGCTGGGCGTACATGGGCGCAAAGTTCGGGTCGGCGACAATCACTTCGTGCCCGAGCTCCTCCAAGCATCGGGCCACCCACTCGCTTTCGGTCGACGACTCGACCAGGATGCGGGCCTTGTCGCGTTTCCCAAGCCACTTCGCAAAGCTGTCGCGGTCGGTCCGGATCCGCCGCTCGATGAGCTGCCCCGTTTCGGTCCGGATGCAGACTTGGCTTGCGTTTTTGTGCACGTCGATTCCAATATGGTCCATGGCTGGCCTCCACTTGCGGCGCTAGACCGCGTTTGTTGTGTGGGGCATCTTGCCACCACGTCGTGGCGGCCAGCCGCTTCATCTCATCTATTTGGTCACTGACGATTTCGGCTCAGGCGAACGCGAGAGAGTTGGTGTTCGAACGCGCGGGGAGAGCTCGCCCCGGCCCATGCCAGTCCACCTCAGAAGCACCCTTTCGGCGCTTGGCGCTTGAGGGCTGCCTCGGTAGACCCGAAACACGTTCCCGGGCTATGGGCTCGCCCGCCTTTGGTTAGGTCGTCCTCTCACGCCGGTAACACGAGTTCGAATCTCGCTGGGGTCACCGCCATGAGGAAAAGCCCTGTTTCGGATGGGCTTTCGTATTTGGACGCGGTCGGCTCGGCGCCATGTCCTAGCGCCGACGTTCCAGCCAATAACCAGGGCGTCGCTTGGCGTGCGCCACGGCCACGATCTCGATCGTCGACGAGTCGATGCGGAAAAACACGACGTATGGGAAGCGCTTGAGCAAGAGCCTTCGATATGGTCGATCGGGTCGCCAGACCGGACACGCCTCGGGATTCTCGAGGATGGATTCGAAAGCTCTATCCAGGACCGCAATGAACTCGATGCCAACGCCGGGACGTTTCTCCTCGTACCATGTCGCTGCCGACTGGAGCTCGGCTTCCGCTTCGGGCAATACGCGAAGCGTTCGCTTCATCGGCCGAGCTGGCCGAGCACACGCGCGCGGACTTCGCTCCACTCGGGCGCAGGTTCGCCCTTGTCACGAGCGGCTTCCACGCGACGATCGAGCTCTGCGAGCCAGGCAGACTCCCAGTCGCCGTCCGGTGGCCCGTCTACGCTCGCGATGAGCTCCGAGGCTAGCGCCAACCGCTCGTCCTCGGGGAGGGCGTTGGCCGCTTCGAGAAGCTTCTTGGCCGCGTCGGTCATCGACTGGATTGTAGCACGTGCGAAATCATGATGGGGTTTCGGCCGGAACCGAAGGGAGTTTCGCATTTCCAGGACTTTCCCTGGCACGATCAGGCCGCGAGTGTTCGGAGCCCCTCCCACTCTTCAATGAAAACGGAAAATTGGTTCCAACTTCGCATCGTTGGGGTCACCAGAAGATCGAGGGATTCCGACTTCGGTCGGAGTCCCTCAATGCCTTGTGGCAACCGCTTGCAACACGGATGCACGCTGGGGCTGGCTCCTGTTCAGGCTCGCAACGTTTTCGGCGTCCTTGTTGAACGCGTGTTTTTGGGAGCTCCGTTCGGTCAATGCGAAAGAGCTCGACGGACTTCATCTAAGCCGCCCCCGCGGCCCTCGTGCAATGCCGTGCCCCAATTGTCTTACCAGATGCAAATCAAGACGCTGCGCTGCCCAAGACCTAAAGGGATTTGGATACGAAGGATAACCAAGAGTCAGCCTGGCATACTCTGAAGGGTCCGAAATCTGGGGGGGCAGGTCACGACAACCGGCGTCAGTTTGCGACTCGCTCTTCCAGATTTGCGCCGCCGTTGACATGACGAGCTACTGCCCTAGACGCAGGCGTCAGTTTGGCCTGAAGCTTCGCTCAACACGGAGCCCGTCCCTGCATGCCACCGAAGGATGACAGGGCTGGTTTGTGACAACGCCAAGCGGCAAAAAACAGGAGAAAGGATACAGGCATGGATGAACAGGCATTAGGGCAGGGCCTCGAAACTTTGAGAGAGCTCGTGACGACCTGGGGTATCAAGGCGGTCGGCGCGCTCGTCGTTCTCATCCTCGGATTGATCGCGGCGAAGTGGATCCGAGCGAGCCTACGCTCCGCGCTTATGAAGCGAAACGTCGACGACACGCTGGTCCCGTTCCTCTCCAGCTTGGTCTACTACCTCGTGCTCGCGTTCGTGGTGATCGCGGTCCTCGGGATGTTCGGCATCGAGGCGACCTCGATGGTCGCGGTCCTCGGTGCGGCGGGCTTGGCCGTCGGCCTCGCGATGCAGGGGACGCTCTCGAACTTCGCCGCTGGGGTCATGCTGCTCGTCTTCCGGCCGTTCAAGGTTGGCGACTTTGTCGATGCGGGTGGAGTTGCGGGTTCCGTCGTGGAGATCGCGATCTTCTCGTCCACGCTTCACTCGCCCGACAACGTCCGCATCACGGTGCCGAACAGCAGCATCTACGGCGCGGTGATCAAGAACTTCAGTGCGAACGACACGCGGCGCAACGACATGACGATTGGCATCGGATACGGGGACGACATCGCCACGGCAATCGCGGTGCTGCAGAAGTGCCTCGACGAAGACGAACGAGTCCTCAAGGACCCCGCACCGGTGATCGCAGTGTCGGAGCTCGGTGATTCGTCGGTCAACCTCGTCGTCCGACCGTGGTGTGCGAAGGAGGACTACTGGGGCCTCCGCTTCGACCTCACGCGCAAGATGAAGGAGGAGATCGAAGCGGCCGGTTGCTCGATCCCGTTCCCCCAGACGGACGTGCACCTGCACAAGGCGTCGTGACGACCGCGGGGCTCGGAACCCGGTCTCGTGAGGCCCGACGCCGGGGCCATACGAACTCCGTGGGGCACGTGGGAAAGAAGAGAGCTTGATCGGTATCGTCCGAGTCTAGCGCTGCGGCTTTGGACTCGATCTGCCGGTCGCGAGCAGGGCATACAGCAAGTCAATCATCGGCGTGGGCGCGCTTGCTCCGAAGGGCCGAAACGTCAACGATTATGCCGTCGACGAGGTTTTGAG
>CAMYMX010000507.1 GCA_947259605.1 uncultured Polyangiaceae bacterium
CGAACCCGTCTCCGAGGGCTTGGCGAAGCGCGGCCCGCATGCGCTGGAGCTCCTGTTCCCCGTCTTCTCTCAACACCAGGTAGAAGACTCGAATCCCGTCGAGGTCTAGACCCGAGTCACCGATTTTTCGAAATGCCGAGAAGAACGGTCGAAACTTCAGGATGAGGGCGCGCTCTTCTTCGAGCCCTTGACGCTGCTCGGCCAAGGCCTCGAGCTGCCTTCTGCTTCTGCCCGCAATCAGGGCGGCCTTGGGTAGCGGCAATGCCTCGGCTGCTTTCAGCGGCTCCGGTGTCACCCCTAGAAGCTCGAGCGCGGTGTCCACGTCTTCGACGACGTTGCGCACGCTGCGCACGTGATGAGCCTGCTCGATGGTAAGCCCCAGGGGCCTCAAGGATTCGGTCTCGGCAGGTTCGATCAGTTGAACCAGGCCGACGTCCTGGACACAGCCCAAGCAAGACTGCAACTGTTCTTTTGGCCCGAGCATTCGGATGCGGGACATTTTCAGAATCAATCGGAACCCCGCGATCCAGGTCGGCCCAATAGAAGGTCCAGCACGTACGAGGCTAGGTCGTTGACCGTCGCGTCGTCGAGCGCGTCGAGCTGGTCGGTTTCGCGCCGAGCTTCTTCTCGAATCGAGGCGATAGCCTGGTCTCGTTTGCGCGCGATTCGATCGCGGACAATCGCTTCCTCTGCTTCGAGTTGTAACTCGAACTGTCGGACATGATCCTCCGCCGCGGACTCGGCCAATTCGACGAGCCGCTTGGCTTCGTCTCTCGCCTCCTTGAGCATCGCCTCGAGCTCGACTTCCGTTTCGAGAAGGCGGCTCAGCTTGCTCTTGGCGTCGGCGTTCTCGCCATCGTCCTTTCGCTTTGCTGCCATATCCAACTACTGCCTTGCAAAATACCAGAAGGGGAGCCTCGGGTGTCGGCGTTAAACGACTTTCGCTCGCCTTCGGAAGCTCAAAATGAACGCACCACTCAACGTTACTGCTCCGGCTAGCCAGAAAGCGGTGCCGTAACTCCATGCTGCGGCGACCAGGCCCAGGCCATACGCAAAAAATGCGTGACCCCCATTGAATGCGCCGTGGATGATCGAGACCACCATGCCCCGCGAGGATCCGTCCGCACGCTCGATGCCAAGAGCTGTAACAGCGGGATAGGCGATTCCGTGCCCGAACCCCATCATGGCGCCGATCGCAAAGAGATGGTCGGGGCCGAGGATGCCGAGCATGGGCGGCACCGCAGAGTACAGGCAGAACGCGATCACTGAGGAGCGAAGCACACCGAAGCGATCGATGAGGCGTCCCCCGCCCAGCCGAACCGTGAGCGCCACGATCGCAAAGCCGATGAAGAAGCTCCGAACCTCGGTGACGCCGAGCTCGAGCGCAAACGGCTGGTGCAGGGTGAAGAGCGCGGTGAATGCGGCGGTCATCACGAAAGTCGCGCCGTAGACGCGCATGAGAGAGCCGCCGAAGATCGGTCGGCGCACTTGATGTTCCTGCGGCTGATGCCGAGGCGACTCCTTCAATTGCGTACTGAGGAGCGCAGCGACAAGGCCGGCGCCGGCGCTCAGCATGAACACACGTTGCCAGCCGACGGAGTCGGCCAGGACCTCCCCAATGGTTGGCGAGACCGCGTTCATGCCGAGGTTCGCCGCGCCGAAGAGGCCAAGTGCTTGTGCCATCCGACCGCTAGGCGCGATGTCGGCTGTCATGGTCCCGGCCGCGTTGAACCCCATCACCATTCCCAGGCCCCAGCACATCTGCGCGAGGTAGAGCAGAGGCCCCTCATGATCGACGAATACATAGATTGCCCCGGTGATCGCCAGCATGAAGTTGCCAAGGGTCAGCCAACGCCGCCGACCGTAGCGATCGACCAGCCAGCCGACCAAGGGCGTGGCCGCAACCGCCGTGAGACCTTCTATCGCGACTGCGCGCCCGATTCCTGCGGCGTCCATGCCGAGCTCGGTCGCGAAAAACTTGGGAAGGATCAAATAGAAAGACCAAGAGAACCCAAACAACGAAACCGCGGCCAGCAGACGAAGAAACTCGCGCGACAAGAGGCGCGAATCCTGTTCCGGGGCTAGCGGCTTAGGCTCCGTGGGCATCGAAGCGTCTCCTTAGCACTTCAAACCCAGCTGTGAGGGGTTCAGTCGCGGGGATCGTGCGGATTTGCCCCGGATCAGCGATGATCTCTGCGGGTCGCAATCGTGCGAGCGTTTTTGACAGGTGCGACAGGGAGTGTCGGTCGGGAGGTTTATCGCGCGCTGCGCGGCCGAAGTGTGGAGGTTCGCATTGCGGCACGGAACTCGCGCGCGGTGGCGGACGTTCTTCCCGGTGCGAGCGACGTGGTGACGTTCGACTTCGGAGCCCCATCAATTTCGCCGACCCAGTTCGAGGAAGTCGATGCCTTCTTTTTCATGACACCTCTGATCGAGACCCAAGTCTCCGCGGCTCTCCGCGTGCTGAACGCCGCCATCGAAGCGGGCGTCCCGCACATCGTGCGCTTATCCTCACGCGCAGCGGGCTGGGATGAGCGTTCGAAGCTCCGGGACTGGCAGCGCGAGGTCGACGACGCGGTGAGGGAGTCCGGTGCGGGCTGGACGATCCTGCGGCCGTGCTCTTTCTTGCAAAACTTCATCCACTACCAGGCCGAGGCAATCCGGACGATGTCGTCGATCATCGTTCCGCAAGGTGATGGTTTGATTCCGTACATCGACGCCCTGGACATCGGGGAGGCCGCCTCCGAGTGTCTGATGAGCCCAGTCGACCACCAGGGCCAAACCTATGTTCTGACCGGGGGCAGGGCCTACGGCGTCAAAGGCGTAGCGGCCGAGATCGGACGGATAATCCACAAACCGCTGACCTACATCGACGTCGAGGAAGCGCAGGCCAGGGACATGATGCTGCAAGCCGGAACGCCTCCCTGGTTGGTCGAGGCCGGGCTCGCGGTCTTCGCGCATGCCAAGGCGGGCGGCGAGGCCGCCGTCGATCCGACGCTGACCCAAATCATTGGCAGACCGGCAACGAGCCTATCGGAATTCGTCGAACGCAATCGCGACGCATGGACGTAACGGACCGGGACGCGGAGACATGAACGACAACCTTCCCAAACAGCAGGCGGCAGCGCGAGCCCGAAGGGCGAAGCCCGGCGCGAATGCGCCGGCAAGGCAAAGCGAAGCGCATGCCGCGCCAGGGAGGATTACGGGTGGGGGTGGGTGGGGCGGTGCAAACAAACCGTACCAGCCAACCCACCCAAGACCCGCCCCCCAACACCCGCGGGA